>CALFYH010000230.1 GCA_937952155.1 uncultured Saprospiraceae bacterium | reverse complement strand
AGAAATGTTTGAAGGATGGATAGATATGGAAGAGAATAAATACATCAAAACAGTCCCAGGTAGATCGTTTACCAATGTAGAAGGTGTATTTGCATGTGGAGACGCACAGGATCATGTGTATAGACAAGCTGTTACAGCTGCTGGCACAGGATGTATGGCCGCTTTGGATGCAGAAAGATATCTTTCCGAAAAAGGAATCATTTAATAACAAATTCAAAAATCAACACAACATGTCACACAGATTCAGACCAGGCGTATTGTTCGGTGATGAAGTCACAGAATTGCTCAATTATGCAAATGAACATAATTTTGCACTACCTGCCGTCAATGTGATCGGTACCAACACCGTCAATGCAGCACTTGAAACAGCAAGAGACGTTAATTCGCCGATTATTATCCAATTTAGTAATGGCGGTGCTGCATTTTATGCGGGCAAAGGATTAAGTAATGATGGCCAAAAGGCTGCAATTTTGGGTGGCATTTCTGGTGCTTTGCATATTCACAATGTAGCTGAAGCCTATGGTGTTCCTGTCATCTTGCATACTGACCACTGTGCAAAAAAATTGTTGCCTTGGATAGATGGATTGCTTGAAGCCAGCGAAAAACATTATGAAACGCATGGTCATCCGCTGTATTCTAGCCACATGTTGGATTTGTCAGAAGAACCAATCCAAGAAAACATAGAAATATCTGCTAATTACTTGGCAAGGATGGCTGAACTAGGGATTACGCTAGAAATAGAATTGGGTGTAACAGGTGGAGAAGAAGATGGAGTAGATAATAGTGATGTGGATAGTAGCAGACTTTATACACAGCCTGCTGAGGTTGGATTTGCATATGAAGAACTGTTGAAAATCAGCAATAAGTTTACCATAGCTGCGGCATTTGGAAATGTTCATGGCGTGTATAAGCCAGGTAACGTGACACTAAAGCCAGTAATCCTTAAAAATTCTCAAGATTATATTCAAAATAAGTTCGGTACAGGACCTAATCCTGTAAATTTTGTTTTCCATGGTGGATCAGGAAGTAGTAGGGAAGAGATCAGAGAAGCCATCACATACGGAGCCGTGAAAATGAATATCGATACAGACATGCAATGGGCCTTTTGGGAAGGTGTGAAGGACTTTTATGAGTCTAAGAAAGATTATCTCCAAGGACAGATCGGGAATCCAGAAGGTGCTGACAAGCCAAATAAAAAATATTATGACCCAAGAGTGTGGTTGAGAAGTGGCGAGGCTACTTTTGTTGCAAGGATGAAGCATGCATTTGAAGATCTTAATTGTATGAACAGAAATATTTGATTATATTTTTTTCAGATAATTATTTCATATAGCACATAAAAAAAGGGAACGAATTTTATTTTCGTTCCCTTTTTTATTTATTTGCTGAAAGTGTCAGCTTATGTGATTTTCATTAAAACATGATAAACTTAGATCTTGCACCACATTGTGCTTTTCCGAAGTAACCAATTCCCCAGTTAAGTTCGAAAACTACACCTGCAAAAGCAAGATTTGAAGCTTTGTTACCGTTTGCATAAATAGTTGGATCTAAGATTGGAGCACCAACTTTTTTACCATCTTCAGAATCAAGATCTGTAAGTGCATATTCAAAACGAAGTCCTAAAATTCCACTGAATCTACCGTCATTACCCATTATATTAGCACCAAATCCTACAACACCAGAAAAAACCTGCTTATTATATAATGATTCTGCAAACTCTGTTTTTTCATTTCCTCTTGTATTAGAAACTTTATTGACCATTGACATTTTTGGTCCTATCTCAAAATATCCAAGATTTTTGGCATGTCTGAAGAGCGCATAAATGTCTAAACTCTCCCAATCGATGGTTACAGGCGTTAAATCAAATGATTGAGAAGCCTTACTTTTCATAACATCAATAGATAATCCATTGTATCCGAAATTAATACCCAACTTTCCACCATAAGAAAAACCACTACCTATTTTGTAATCATATTTAGAATCATTGTCTGCTATAGCTGCATTGTACAAACCAGCTGCTCCATATTGTGCTTTCAAACCTATGTCAAACCAAACAATTTTCTTTTGTCCGAACATGGAAAGTGAAATAAAAAGTACTGCAATAGTTAAAAAATGTTTCATTTTTGAAGTGTTAAATTTTACGAAATAATATTGTTAACGGCTCAAAGTTATAATATTTTTTAATATGAAATAAAAGATAATCACATTTTAGACAATAGAGGCTGGCTTTATGGTCTGATTATACGGTTAGAATACAAGCTTTACACCAAATTGCGCATTGAAACCAACTGCCTGATATCCATACCATCGCTCATATCGATTATTCAATATATTCATGCCGTGGATATATACTGACAATGCGTCAAGTACTTTGTATTCTGCCCGAAAATTGACATCAAAAAGGATATTGGACTTTGTAAGGAAATTATCTTTGTCTATATAGCGCACACCGTCGCCGAAATAAACATCGCCACGCAATTTGAGTTTCTGATCCAAAAGCGACCATGTGGCATAGGCATTGGCTTCTAGATTTGGTGTATGCCATGCGTAAGGCATAATATTTAAGTTGTAAATATTTTGGGTCAACCATCCACCAAGACTTAAGGCATCTGAAAATATAAAATCTACATTCCCACTTATAAAAATGATACCTAGATCATCATACAACATATCAAACTGTCGGATGTCGTGGGTATTATTGAGCAAAAACAGGTGATTTTTTACATCTTTATATCCTGATCTGATTTGATAATTAAGGAAGGAGTATTTCCCCTTGATACCACCGGCATATTCCTGCCATACACTGTTTTGAAATGAATCTATTGCTGTATTTAAGAACGGATTAAGTTTGGTGACATTAGCAAAATGATTGCTGAAGTAGTTTTGACTTATTTGGGCAAAAATCATAAGTTTCTGACCAGCAAGCCCGTATGATGCGTAAATCTCTGGAAAGATCGATGAATTACCATCGCTGCTATATAGAAGATGAGCTCCACCTTGCAGTATGACATTTTTTATTTTCGTCTTGAGTGTAGGACGAAATAGGGCAGTGCTAAGACTAAAAGATTTTTCGTTATTGAAAGCTGTGTAATCATATCCTGCTTGTACTGCCAAGACCGTGCTTTTTGTAAAATGTTTTTCGCCTACGGCATCAATCCCAAATCCATTTTCTTTTGCATCAGTGTTGGACAAAGTTAAATTGCGCAAGTTCAATTTTACATCGTAATTGATATTATACGCAGTCGGTTCGGGATTTGCAATTCCTGCAGTGATATTCAAAGCTTGGATCTGACGCAAAGACGCATCTTCATCATAAAGTGTATCGACGCCTAAATCTGTATGGAAAAAGTATCTTTTCTTCCAATCTGTAGAAATACCACCATAAACTTTTAAATTTTCCCTGATAAGATAGTTGCCGTGAAAATCTATACCAGCATCACTATATTTTTGGTAAGGAACATTGGCGGAATTGTCCAATGATTGGTAATTTACCACGATTCCTGCGTCATAATTATCTTTTTTTGACCAGTGGTAGCCACCAAGGATTTCAGGATTTTTTTTGATACCATATCCAGCATGCAAAAATCCTTTTTTTACCAAAAATGGGCCATCTGGATTCATAGCCAATGGTTTTATTTGTGGATCAGGTGCCTTAAGTTCTAGTGGTACTATTGATATATCATATTCGTATTTTGGGTTAAATACTTTTTGTGCAGGGCTGACTGGTTTGACGACTACAATATTGGCCTGCTCCAGATTTGCTTCGAAGGACTTGACCACTTCCACTTGCTTGATGTTAAGCTTGGTAGAATCCACTTGGCCATATACATTTACAAACAGGAGATTTAAAGATATTATCAGAAGATATTTCATGATTCTATGGTTAAAAATTATAAAATTAATTGCCACCACCAGATTGCATTTCTAGTAAGTTATTGCCCGTTGCAGCAGGCTTGATTCTGGTATTCTTTTTTTCCAGATTTTCGACATTAGTCAATTTTTCATTGGCTGAAGCCAATAAATCTTTGTCATCTGAAAAATTTTCTATCACGGCTTCTAGCGCTGCTCTGGCATTAAAGAGGTCATTGCGATCCACATAGATGTCACTCAATAAAAGCAAGCTTTTGGCTATCCAAAATGGGTATGAAGCATTGGCATCATTGGCAGCATTGCATTGATCTTCAGCGCCACTTTTGTCACCTTGTTTGTATAAGATCTCAGCAACAAGATACCTAGATTCTGCAGCTTGGTTGTTATTGGCTTTTTTACCAGCTTTATCGAAATTGTCCTTGGCGGCGTTCAAGTCATTCTTTTTGTAATGGGTTTTTCCAGCATAATACATGGCCGTTGCTTGTTCATCTGCATTTGATTTGGGATGAGTAGCGACGATAGCCGAATATTTGATTATGGCATCTGACTGACTTATCCTAAATGCACTTCTCAAGGCGCCAAGTGCTGCTTTGTATTTTTCGTCTTCATCGGTAAGTTTTAAATAATATTGATCATAAAAACCATATGCTTTCTCAAACGATTGGGTATAATTATATGAAATGAGCGCTGCTTTTTTTAATGAAGAGATATAAAACTCAGAAGATCCTATATTTGCTAGCGTTTCGTAATCAATTAGTGCTTGGTCATATTTTTTCAGTAGTGTATAGGACTCGGCTCTGTAATATGTTGCACTTAACCGATGGGCACCTTTTGGATACTTTGATAGATAATTACTAAAACCAGTGATGGCTTTTTCGTACTCTCCTTCATTATAGCGAAGTGTCCCAACCATATAAGCCAACGAATCGGCATCTGCATTGGAAACATTATATCCTGGCAAGGAGCTAACATATTCTACATATTCTTCTGATTTGCCAAGGTCGTTTATGTAGATTTCCTTTAATCCTAATAATGCACTTTCAGCTTGCTTTGATGTTGGATTGTGTCTGAAAATAGCTTTGTAATGACCAATGGCTGTATTCAAATCACCTTTATTATAAGCAATCAATCCAAGTTTGAGTTGCGCATCACTATACAAAGGACTTACTTCATAGCTCACGACCAGATCATTGTAGGTATTATATGCATTGTCAGTATGTCCTACTTCAAAATAAGTGTCTCCAAGTTGCATTAAAGCATCGTCTGCATATTCGGAGTTCGG
>CALFYH010000229.1 GCA_937952155.1 uncultured Saprospiraceae bacterium | reverse complement strand
CAATGAAGTTTTGGATTTTATAATATTTTTTTTTAGTTGGTTCAATATTTTTGACTGTAAAGCATTCTTTTGACATCGCTTTCTGTTTTTAACTTTCTTTTCTTTTGTTCACGCCTTGCGTGACAGGCATTGATACAAAAGAAACAAAAAATCAAGGCTATAATGACTGAGCCTAAAATCAATACTCAAACCCTAAATTTAAAAAACTCGCCTTTAAGATTCGCATTACGATTAATTATTTTTTGAACTATCGTTAATTTGTTCTCGTGTTTAACATTCGTTTTGGCTCATACAGTTTTAAATTCTTAACGGCTTTGCTTCTTGATTTCTTTACGACGCATTCATTAAGGCCATTCTAAATACTAAGTTCATTCTTTTGTAATGGTAAGTAATTGGGTTGTATCCAAAAAATTTATGAGCTTCTATCAAAATAATCAACTTGAGTCAAGTTGTCCTGAGCATAATTCTTCACCACAAAAATCCATATTTTCATCTGAAATTTTAAAAAAATGGTTGCATATTATAATATAAAATTTTAACTTTGAGTTTAATTTTTAAAACACTGCATCATGGCAAAGTATATGTGTATGGATACCTTGAGATTTCTACTCTTTGATGTCCACAAAATTCAAGATTTATTAAAATACGAACGTTTTGTTGATTTTGACGAATCATCCATCGATATCTTACTCGATGCCGCCAAGTCATGGGCAGATCAGGATTTTTATCCATATTACCGTGAAATGGATGAAAAACCAGTCTATTTCAAAGAAGGGAAAACCTATAGCCACCCGATTCTCAAAAAAATATTCCAACATGCCGGTGAAAATGGTTGGTTGGGTACCTATTTTGACAATGAAGATGGCGGTATGCAAATGCCACTTACCTTATCTAATGCGACAAATCACATCTTTGAAGCTGCCAATAATCATATACCAGGATATCTAGGACTTACTTCAGGTGCAGCGCATCTTATAGCGTCTTTTGGCAATGAAAGTTTAAAAGCTACCTTTTTGCCACCAATGCTTTCAGGAAAATGGGGCGGCACTATGGCTCTGACCGAGCCACAAGCTGGAAGTTCGTTGGCGGATATAGTTACATCTGCTAGTCCGATTAACGATGGATTATACCACATCAAAGGTCAAAAAATCTTTATCTCTGGTGGAGATCATGAAGCGGTCGATAATTTTGTACACCTGACATTAGCCAGAATCGATGGTGCACCGCAAGGTACCAAAGGTATTTCGCTTTTTGTAGTGCCAAAATATCGGGTAAATGAAAGTGGAGAACTCGTATATAATGATGTGTGTGCAGTAGCAGATTTCCAGAAATTGGGTCAACGCGGTTATAGCACTGTTCATCTTGTGTATGGCGAAAAAGAAGACTGTGTCGGATATCTTGTAGGAGAGCCAAATCAAGGATTGAAATACATGTTTCAGATGATGAATGGCGCAAGAATTGACGTAGGTATGACAGCCGCATCAACAGCAACAGCAGCCTATTATGCCTCACTCCAATATGCCAAAGAAAGACCACAAGGCAGACTTATTCAAAACACTGGTAGTAAGGATGCCGCTGAAAATCAGACATTGATCATCAATCATCCCGATGTACGTCGTATGTTATTCCTACAAAAGGCAATCACAGAAGCATCACTTAGTCTATTGCTTGAGTGTTCTATACACAGTGATATAGCTCATTGCGATACTGGTGAAGTCAAAGAAAATCACCAATTATTGCTCGAATTGCTCACACCAATAGCTAAAACCTATCCATCAGAAGCCGGAAGAATTGCCATAAATAACGGACTTCAGATCTTAGGTGGTTATGGATTTTGTATGGACTTTCCATTACAGCAGTACCTTAGAGATATTAGGATCATGTCGATCTACGAAGGTACCACAGGCATTCAGTCATTGGACTTATTGAGTAGAAAAATTCCGATGCAAAATGGCAAAGCATTGCAGTTGCTTACAGATCAAATAAATGCCACCATCGAACAAACCAAAAAGAATGATTCGCTAGCACCATATGCGGCAACCTTAGCAGAAAAATCGGATGAAATACGCAAAGCACTCGGACATCTGATGCCTTATGCCATGAACGGTGATTTCCAAAACTATCTAGCTGATGCTACTATCTTTATGGAAATGGTTGCAAATGTTGTCATCGCACACCAATGGCTCAAAATGGCACTTATTGCGACTCAAGCCATTGAAAATAAAGATACTAAGTTTGACACCAGCTTTTATCAATCAAAAATTCACACCATGAAGTTTTATTTCAAATATGAATTGCCAAAAACAAAAGCATGTCTTGAAACTTTATTGCATGCTGATCGGTTAACATTGGTCGATGACACAAAGGACTTATTTTTTTAATCTTATAATATAGTAGTAAACATGAATTTCGAATCCATATTATCAGCAGTAAATGCTCAAGCAGAAAATTTAGCTCCATTTGGTGCTAAGCTGAAATTTGTATTAGGCGATGACATCATTTTGATCGATGGCACAGGAGATAAAAACGTAGTTTCCCAAAAAGATGAAGAAGCAGGTTGTACCATTTCTACTGATACTGACACATTTATGAAGCTAAAAAGCGGTGACTTGAATCCTATGATGGCTGTCATGTCTGGCAAAGTCAAAATAAAAGGTGACATGGGCTTGGCAATGAAATTGCAGTCATTGATACAATAATTAAATACATTACATAGGTTGTTTTCAATATACTTTTGGAGGCAACTTATGTTTTTTTAGAAGGTCTTACTTTAGTTATTGTGATGAATCTAAACTCATAATAAATCCCAACGATCTCAGATCTTTCCAAAAATCAGGATAAGACTTAGACACGACTTCAGGGTGCATGATGACAATAGGAAAAATGAGTGCCAATGGTGCAAAAGACATCGCCATCCGATGATCGTCAAATGTCTCAATAACAGGGATCTCATCCGCTACACTTGTCGCGATACCTTCTTGCAAAAAGTACTCAATACCGGTTTTTTTACTGAATTTTTCAGGCATTTTATTCAAAAATACTTGCAATTTTAATAGCTCGCTTTGCAAAGCTGCAATACGGTCCGTTTCTTTTATTCTCAATGTATGCAAGCCCGAAAACAAAGCTATGGTACCCAATCCAGCACAAATCACAGAAACGGTCTGTGTGAGATCAGGTATGTCGGTAAAGTTTTGTTCTAAATTACTAAGTTTTGGAACGTCTGAAGACTTTACAATGGTTATCATATTATCTCCAAAGTGCGTTTTTATTCCGAATTTTTTAGCTATTTCTACAATCTCGGCATCTCCTTGGATACTGCCCTTTTGCAATCCTTTTAAGGTCAAATCTGTCGTATTGCTAAGCACAGCTATAGCATAATAATAAGAAGCTGCGGACCAATCTGCTTCCACAGTAAAATCTTTAGCCTGATAACTTTGATTCGGTATCTTGATGGTCTTGTCTTCCCAGCTGGACATTACGCCAAAATATTCCATTATAGACAGCGTCATCCTGATGTATGGCTCTGAGACGATTTCGCCATCCAAGTGCAGCGTCAATCCATTAGGTAGCGTCGGTGCTATCATCAACAATGCCGACACAAACTGCGAACTCACTTCAGCCGATAAAGTAATTTCATCTTTTAACTCGGCCACAGGTGGTCCAATTTTTATTGGTGGATATCCTTCCTTTTCAACATACGAAATATTTGCGCCCAAGTCATTTAATGCAGTAACTAAGTGGCTGATCGGTCTTTGTTTCATCCGTTCAGAGCCGGTCAGTATTTGAGTTCCTTCTTTGACTGCAAGGTAAGCCGTCAAAAACCGAAAAGTAGTCCCAGCATGTCCTACGTCGTATAGTGTTTCATGGCTATTGAGCAGCCGCTCCATGGTGATCGTGTCATCACTATGTGACAGGTTATCTATCTTAAAATATTGGTTGGACAATGCGCGAATTAGCAGCACTCGGTTAGAAATACTCTTTGATCCATCCAATGTGATTTCACCAGAAATGTTTCTGTTAGGGCATGATAAAGTGATATTTTGCATAGTAATTCGGGGCAAATCAATCAGACCACTTAAAGACGATATTTTGATTTACGTCTGGATGCAAGCTAAGCGCTACTGGACATGAACGGCCTGCTGCTTCTAAGATTTTTTTCTCTTTTTTGGAATATTTGTGGTCAGGCATGATCAAATGTACGTCTATGCCTGAGATGCGTCTTGGATCAGCAGCCATATGTTTGGTAATCTCCAACTTGGTACCATCGATATTGATTTCGTGATTGTTAGCGGCGATACCCATGATGGTGATCATACACGCACCGAGCGATGTAGCTGCAAGGTCTGTAGGTGAAAAAGCTTGCCCTTTGCCATTATTGTCTATGGGTGCATCTGTAATAAATGTCTGGCCTGACCTGATATGCGTACATTCAGTCCTTAAATTCCCTGTGTAAAGTATGGTAGATGTCATGATTGTGATTGTTGTTCATTCGTTCATTCATTTATTCATCATCATCATCATCATCATCATCATCATCATCATCATCATCATCATCATCAT
>CALFYH010000228.1 GCA_937952155.1 uncultured Saprospiraceae bacterium | reverse complement strand
AAGTGTTCATTGAATGTTGTGAGAACTTAAACAAATTTATCATTAATAAAGATAAATTAGGCCTTTCAGAATCATTCCAATTTGGTCATGCCATTTATATGAATATAACAAAATGTCTAAAATCAAAACAGCCTATTAAAGAATCAAATAGTAAAGACTTTTTTCAAAAATATATTTCTGGTACTTTAAAAGAATATTTACGTACTGAATATCCCGAAAATGAGATTCAAGGAAAACTGAAAGATGCAGAAGAAGAATTTTTAAAACCGTTTACTACAATAAAATCAAAAAGTAAGAATGGTCAGGTGTAAAATTAATGATAATTCAAGGGAACCTAATTCATTTATTCCAGAATGGGAAGTACCAAAAAATGATAATAGTAATACTCCTTTCAGGCTTTTTATCGAAGACAATGTTGACCTTATCCAACTCCGCAATCACAACAAATCCTATCAAAAGATAAAAAATGACAGGGAGCAAATTGTCTTAGAGATCACAAAAGATAATGATACGTATAAAGCCAAAACTGGTAATTTTATCGGTACCATTTATCATGAAAAGCAAATCATAGACATCACTTGCAGATTTGGAGATTATTTTTTGCAACATATGCTCAATTATGCCAATGATATTTATGTATTAGATCAATCATTTAGCGCAGATAAAAATGATAAAGACGAAAGTCAATTTCAATATATTTTGGCACACCTTTTTGTGCAGAAATTAGAAAAAGCTGCATCGGTTTTGGGTTTTCCTAAAGCATACCGTGAGCAAACCCATCTTGGATATAATATCAAAGGGCAGATTGACATTCAGCATTTGATCACGCATAATTTGCCATTGCGTGCACCAATCCAGTCTAGATACCGTGATCAGATAGCAGTACAGGAAATCATTGATGTTTTGTACAAAGCTACTAAAATCCTCTCTAAAAAGTTTAATCGTTTATTGGTATCTCGTATCAGCCAATCGGTACAGTTTATGAAAGAAAACAGATCATCAGCATTGGTGACTTCTTCTTACATCCAAAAAGCTAAAACCCACAAAGCTTTACAAAATCCATTGTACAGAGATTTTAAAGATATCATCTATATTGCAGAAATTATCATCAACAACTTTAATTTCTCTGAAAAGCCTAAGGGAAAGTCAGAAACCAAAGGCTTTTTGATAGATGTTTCAGAGCTTTTTGAGATCTATATTGAAAAAGTATTAAGAAAAAATCTAAGTAATAAAGGTTGGCAAGTTTCAGCACAAGAAAAGTTATCAGTGTATGAAGGTGCCTTTTTTGGAAGAGAAATAAGACCCGATATTGTTTTGAAAAAGGAAGAGGATGTCGCAGTCTTTGACGTTAAATATAAAAAGATGAACTATTTAGGCAGGACGCAAAATTCTGCTGGCGATGTAGATCGTGAAGATTTTTTTCAGATACATACCTACATGGCCTATTATAATGGGAAACAAGAACATAATCTGAAATTAGGTGGATTGTTGTATCCTATTGAAGCAGAATACAAAAATAATAAGTATCCATCAATGCTTCACGATAAAACCCAATTTATTGTTGATGGCATTGAACTTAAAGAATTGAATCAAAAATTAGTTAATGAAAATAATTCAGAGAAAGATATTAACAAATGTAATGTAATTAGAGCATCGGAAGAAAAGTTTTGTAAAAATATATTAGATAACTTACCATAAAACACCCATGATCACCACATACACCCAGCTCACTTTCACACTGGTTCGATCAAGTCCCACAGATTTCCGTATAAATCTTCAAATACAGAAACTTTCCCATACGCTTCTACAGAAGGCTGTCTGACTATTTTTACATTTGCATTGATTAAACGTGCATAAAACTGATCAAAATCGTCGGTGTAGAGAAATAAAAACACACGGCCACCAGTTTGATTTCCTATTCTACTGACCTGTTCTGGTGTACTTGCTTTGGCCAATAAAAGCGAACATTCTGCAGACTTACTGGGCTTCATCACTACCCACCGTTTTGTTTCTGACATCACAGTATCTTCCATTAGTTCAAATCCTAATATATCTTGATAATATGTTATAGCACGATCATAATCATCTACGACTAAAGCAATATGTCCAATGTATTGAGGCATTATTTAGAAATAATAAGTGAATCAAGGTAACAAATCATGTCTAAATTTTGTTGCCATTATATAACATATTCAAAGTGTTATTTTTATTAAATTAACGGTTTGAGCGACCTTAAAAAACTCACATACATATTATGCCAGTAGTAAAAGTTATTGAAGTAATAGCGTCGTCAGAGAAAAGTATTGAAGATGCAATGCAAAATGCAGTCGCTGAAGTATCAAAATCTATTAGAAATATAGATTCTGTTTATGTTAAGGACATCAAAGCGCATGTTAAAGATGGCAAGATCACTTCCTATGGATGTATTTGTAAAATTTCATTCAGAGTAGATCAAGTAGGCTAAAAATAAAAGCACTTCAGGTTCAGAAATAGGCTTGGAGTGCCCTTTTATTATTTAATTACTTGATTATCTTTTGTTTATATAATTTTATAATATCAATTTAAAATGTCTAAAACTATGCATTTATCTAACTTTAAAGTAAATATTTACATTTATTTTTTATAATATAAAAATGGTTAATATCTTGTTGGGTTATTTCACTTTGAAATAGTCAGAATTTTCGTAAGTAAATCATCATATGGTTGCCACAGCACATTCAGACATAATAGAGTCTGCAAATAAATCCGATCTAAGGAAGTTCATTCATATCAAAGGTGCCAGATCGAACAATTTAAAAAATATTGAGCTATTTATTCCCAAAAATAAACTCGTAGTAGTGACTGGGGTATCAGGCTCTGGTAAATCATCACTCATTATAGATACTCTGTATGCTGAAGGACAACGGCGATATGTGGAGAGTTTGTCATCGTATGCAAGGCAGTTTTTGGATCGTATGAAAAAACCAGAAGTGGATTATATCAAGGGAATTTGTCCAGCTATTGCTATTGAACAGAAAGTCAGCTCATCAAATGCACGATCTACCGTAGGTTCTCTTACCGAGATTTATGATTATATGCGTCTGTTGTATGCAAGAGTTGGCAAGACATTTTCTCCTATAACAGGAAATCAGGTGCGAAAACATGATGTGACGGATGTCGTTGATTATATCTTCTCATTGGTAGTTGATAGTAAAGTTCTTCTTTTAATTCCATTACAGCGACGCCATGATAGAACCATTGGTCAGGAGTTAGATCTATTGATGCAAAAAGGATATAGCAGAGTTTATTTTGATTCAGAATTGACAAATATTGAAGATCTATTACAAAATACCCAAATAGATTTTGAGAAATCTGTGTTAGAATCGGAATATAAAATAAATATTTTGATAGACCGGTTTGTGGTAAATGACGATGACGATAACCGTAAAAGAGTCGCAGATTCCGTTCAAGTTGCTTTTAATGAGTCCGAAGGTGAATGTCTCGTCTCTCTCACAGATGGGTCAACTCAGTATTTTAATAACAGATTTGAACTTGATGGATTAATATTTATTGAGCCTACGCATCAGTTGTTCAATTATAACAATCCTTTTGGTGCATGCCCTAAGTGTGAAGGCTATGGCAAAATGCTTGGAATAGATCCTGAAAAAATAATACCAGACGAAAATCTTTCCATTTATCAAGAAGCAATTGCCTGCTGGCGCGGAGAAAAAGGAAAACTTTGGTGGCAACAGTTGATACAACATGCAGATGAATTTGGTTTCCCAATCCACAAACCATACAAAGATCTCTCTGATGATCACAAAGAGTTGCTTTGGTCAGGAAATACTTATTTTGAAGGCTTAGGTGCATTTTTTCAGGAACTAGAAGATGGAAGCTACAAAATCCAGAATCGTGTAATGCTGTCTCGCTATCGTGGTAAAACCGTTTGTAATGCTTGTAAAGGTGGTAGATTGAGGAAGGAAGCCACATATGTGCAGGTAGGAAATAAAAATATAACCCAATTGATAAATCTTCCTATTGATGAACTATTACCATTTTTTGAGACACTTACATTGAGTGAACACGATGAAAAAATAGCACAAAGGATACTGACAGAAATAAAAAACAGACTTAAGACTATGATCGAAATTGGTCTGGGATATTTAACAATAGACCGATTGGCTTCTACGCTAAGTGGAGGAGAAACACAAAGAATAAATCTCACACGTACCCTAGGAAGTAACTTAACTAATTCGCTTTATATCCTGGATGAACCAAGTGTTGGGCTACATCCTAAGGATACTGAAAAGCTTGTGTTAGTCCTTAAAAGACTTAGAGATCTTGGCAATACAGTAGTAGTTATCGAGCATGAAGAAGCAGTAATTCGCAATGCTGATTACATTGTAGATATTGGACCTCATGCTGGCGTGCATGGTGGAGATTTGGTATTTGCTGGAGATTATAATACATTTATTCAGTTAGGAATTGAAAATTTGACAGCATCTTACCTTACTGGAGATAGAAAAATTAATTATCCAGAACAAAAGAGAAAAATAATACAAAAGATATTAGTACA
>CALFYH010000227.1 GCA_937952155.1 uncultured Saprospiraceae bacterium | reverse complement strand
TGTGCTCTTCCGATCTTTTTGAAGGACAATGGCATCTTTGTAAAACCTAGTCAAAAGACTGTACCAATAGACAAAGCATTGGATGGTGATCAATCAAAAGAGATAGATGCCTACTTTACTGATAGAGGGACTATACTTTTTATACCAAACGATTTGTCTCTGCAATGTTACATGCTCGAAAGCGCAGAAGTGCTGACTTTTAGTTATTATGAGACAGCTATGGCCTTTACGGTTTTCCTTAGCAAAGATAGCAAATCTATCCGTGAGATCATGGAAGCTGACGGAGAGATTCATCTGGATGAAGGCGAAGCCTTACCTTATGAAGCCGAGGCTAATAGTATTTCAGACTGGTTGGATATGAAAGTAGAGGCTATGACAGGATTTAAGATGTTTGGTTACGAAGACGATGCTGTCTGTAAAAGGTTTATAATTTCATCAGATGAAGAAATAATTGAAGAGAAAGTAAAAGAGAAAAAAGGTTTTTTTGCAAGGCTTTTTTCTAGATTTTGATCTATAATCTTGATCGACCCAATTTTGGTAGTATCCATTTAAATTTCATTAAGAATACATGCTTTCCATTACAAAAACCAATTCTCAAAATCGAGACTTCCTAAAACTGGTCAAATCGCTTGACAAAGAGTTGGCAATTAGAAATGTGGATGCTAATGATTTTTTTGCGCAATACAATAAAGTGGATTTTATAAATTATGTCATTGTAGCCTATAATGATAATATCCCTGTAGGTTGTGGTGCAATTAAAGTACATGATAATACTACAATGGAGATCAAACGAATGTATGTAAGCCAAGAGATGCGTGGACATGGCATTGCTCAAAAAATTCTAATCGCATTAGAAGCTTGGGCACATGACTTGGGATTTACGCGATGCATTTTAGAAACAGGTGATGACATGTTGCCAGCTGTCTCCTTGTACAAGAAGTGTGGCTATATAAAGATACCCAATTATGGGCCTTATGTTGATGTGACTGATAGTGTGTGTTTAGAAAAGCATATTTGAATATTTAACATCCACAGTGATCCATCATGTTACAAAATGTACAGATAAAAACGTATCTTTGCCCATCCAAAATCAAATTTCATGGACGGTAAGAGACAATTACAAATAGGAGAGCTGATAAAAAGAAACTTTGCGCCAGTTTTTCAGGAACAAGGTCCTTACATATATGGTAGTGCTTTTGTGACAGTTACTTCTGTCAAAGTTACACCTGATCTTGCACAAGCCAAAATCTATCTTAGTATTTACAATGCAGAAGATAAGGATTTGATTTTGAAGAAAATTGTCAACCATACCCATGTATTGAAGCAAGCACTAGCTGCTCGAATCAAACATCAAATGAGAAGGATTCCTCAGATCTTCTTCTATTTTGATGAGACAATAGACGAAATGTATAAGGTGGATGCTATGTTCAAAAACTTAAAGACCATGTATCCACCATCTGTCCAAGAAGAGGAGTAATACACTACAAAGCATACTATATCAAGGAATTCCATCAGGGATTTTACCTCACTTTATTCAACCATTATTGCTAATTGGATTTATAGTTAATTTGCATCATATTGGCGTCAGCTATTATGATAATACAAATCATATTTCGACCTAATGTAAGTCATTTTTTGTGGTTTGAAATACCTCTAATCTTGCACTGTAATTCAATAACAACAAAAACAAGAATAAATGAAATCTTCAAAAAAATGGTTACTTCCTTTAATGATTTTGGTAGTTTCTGGCGCGTGGCTGACCGTGCAATCACAAACAAAATTTTCAGCTAAAAGCAACATAAGTATGTCTGTATCAGGCACATCTACCATGCACGACTGGGTGATGAAATCTACCACTGGTGACTGCTCTGCTACATTTGTAGAAGATGCCAATGGCAAACTTACAGATGTCACTGGTTTGAGTTTTACTGTCTCATCAAAGGCGCTAAAGAGTGGTAAGGATGGCATGGACAAAAATGCCTACAAAGCATTGAAAGCAGACAAAAACCCAAATATTTCAGCTAGTCTGAAAAGTGCAGAAGTCACAACCAAGGACAACAAAACTTACATGATCAAAGCAATTGTGAAATTGACCATAGCAGGCAAAACACTTGAAACTGAACTCAATGCCACAGCAAAACACATAAATGATAACAGCTATTCGATCAATGGTGAAAAAAAGATCAGTATGAAAGATTATGGTATGGAGCCACCTTCATTCATGCTCGGCGCTGTTAAGACAGGAAATGATGTTAACATTCATTTTGATGTCGTACTCAATAAGTAACTTTTTAACCAATATAATTCATTCCAAATTCAATAATTCAAATTTCTTAACATTAAACAAAAACAATATGAAATCTTTATTTAAATTATTCAGTTTGTTGTTAGTAAGCTTATTTACAACAAGCATGTTCGCCCAAATTCAGTACACAAGGGCTTATGATCAGACTGGTATTAATGTTTTTGAGCCATCAAAAATGGACCAAAATATGTACGACGGATTCAAACTAAAAGTAGGTGGTAGTTTCCGTCAAGGATATCAAATGCTTAACCATGAAAATGTAGATACTTCAAGAGCAAAAAAACTGGCTTTATATCCTTTGGGAAATGGTTTTAACCTAGCTTCAGCCAATTTAAATTTTGATATTCAATTGGGTGATGGTATCAGAATTTTCCTTGAAAACTATATGGCTGCACGTCACCACAATGAGTTTTGGGTGAAAGGTGGCTACATCCAAATGGACAAATTGCCTATGTTTGGTAATCCTGAGTGGTTTACAAAATATTGTAGAGTAAAAATCGGCCACATGGAAGTAAATTATGGAGATACACATTTTAGAAGATCTGATGGTGGTAACGGTATTTTCAATCCATTTGCAGATAATAACATTATGGATGAGTTTGCCACTGAAATTGGCGGTGAGTTCTACATCTATCCAGCAGACGGTTTTATGGCTATGTTGGGTTTAACCAATGGTTTGATCAGAAATAATGTACGTGATTATGGCTTGTCTCCAGTCATAGGTACAGCAAAAGCAGACTCTATCAAAGCAAAAAATCCATCCATCATTCTTAAAGCAGCGTATGACAAAAAATTTGAAGACTTGAGATTCAGATTGAGCGCATCTATGTATCACAATAATTCATCTCCAAGTTTGACATTATTCGGTGGTGACAGAACAGGTTCAGCATACTTTGGAGTATTGGAATCAGCAGCTTCTACAAACGGTACTGCAGAAGCATTCAGCGGTAGATTTAATCCTGGTATGACCAATACGTTGACTACCTTTATCATCAATCCATTTGTAAAATACAAAGGTTTGGAATTTTTTGGAACTTATGAACAAGCAAGCGGCAAAACTGTCAATGAAAAGCCAGATGCATATGATGGAGCAAATAGAAAAACAACCCAAATTGCAGGTGAAGTTATCTATAGATTCTTGAAAAACGAACAGTTATTCGTTGGTGCAAAATATAATACTGTAACAAGTAGATTGACTGGATATACATCAGATGTAGATATTACAAGACTTTCACTTGCAGCTGGTTAGTTCCCTACAAAAAATCTGTTACTTAAAGGTGAATTCGTAGATCAAAAATATGAAGGATTTAAAGGTACAGATATCAGATCAGGCGGTAAATTCAACGGCTTAGTTATAGAAGCTGTTGTAGGATTCTAATACGGATAAAGTTTTCATGTAAATATTACTAGAGTATGGGTCGGCAATTTGATTTGTCGATCCATTCTTTTTGTAATGAAAATTAAGTTTTTAAAAGTCCAAATTTAAAGAAAATATATCTTTGCATTATGCAGATGATTTTGTGGGTTATTTTGATATTAACAAATGTCATCACAAGCCCGAAACAACATAGTTCAACAAATGAGACTTGGATAGTCAGCAGTGCCAGCACCTTGAAAGTGGATGGTAAGACCAATATCAATAGCTTCAGTTGTATGGTTCCGTCATATGGAAAGAGTACCGATATACTTGTTTGCGAAAAATCTATCGACGGATGTAAGGTAACCAGTCATCTTACGATAGCTATTGCATTATTTGACTGTCATAATCGGATGATGACCAAAGATTTGCAAAAGACGTTGAAATCTCAGCAATTTCCAGAAATGATAATCGATTTTAAGAAGTTTTCAGCATTACCATCAACTTTGAACAAAGGAATGATTTTTTCAGGTAAAGCAGATATTATACTTGCTGGAGTAACGCGATCGTATGATATCAAATTTACCACTTTGGCAAATACAAGTACAGAAGTGGAACTACTAGGCAAAAAGACTTTACTATTTACAGATTTTGGACTTACTCCACCGAGCAAACTTGGAGGCACCATAAAAGTGAAAAATGAACTTGATGTGGAGTTCAAATTGCTAATACATAAACAAATTAATAACTAAAAATATTTCAAATTACATAAATTGACAAATTTATATTGTTTGATTACATTGATATGTTTATTAAAAAATATAAAATTTACAATTTGCTTAAACTATTATTTTGTAAAATTGATATTTAATAAAAATATTCATTTGTAAATTTTTCAGTCATTTATCAGATGTTTACATTTGTACTTAGTATTTCATTTTCAGGTATAAAATTTTTGGACAGTGATAAGAATAATTATTGTTTTACTATTAAGCTCCAGTATCCTTAAGCTCTCTGGACAGGAAGTGGGTATAGGTGAGAAAATTTGCTTTACACAAGAGATCAAAGCAAATAATGTGACTCCGCAAGTGTTCCCATTGGTAACTATCTTAAGAAAGTCTCTCAGAAATGGCACATGGAATGTAAACGATGGTTATGGAACTACATGTACTCATGATTGCACCTTGGCTGGATCAGCATCATGTTCTAAATTTAGGATTCCCGTAGTCTTTACTGTAAGTACGTCATCAGGTTGTGGAACGACAATACCCACTCAAAGTAATATTGATGCTCAAATTAATATTACTAACGATTTTTTTGCTTGCCAAAGCATTCCTATAGAACTTTACAAATCAATATCATACGACGGTCATCCATCTACCGGAGATATGTCTACACGTTTTCAAAATATTGGTTGCAGTTACTCCGCTTCAGTATTAAATGATGTGCCAGAAGTTCTAAACATCTATATATTTTCCAATACCAATTATGGTACAGGAGCTAATGGTTGGGCATACATGCCTTTAAGTTCATCAGCACCTCTTGAAGTAATCATTTCGAGAAATGCTTTCAATGGGTTTGGCTACACGCTAGGTTCACTAAATTGCACAAACCCAACATTAGGGCTTAGCGTTGTTATAATCCATGAACTAGGTCACATACTCGGGCTGCACCATACACACAATGAGTCTAACGCTACTAAAGAATGTCCAGATATGTCAAATAATTGTGATGGTGGAGATTACATATCAGATACCGATGCAGACCCAGGTTTACATCTTTCTTGTGCCAGTGGTAGCGGATGTGATAAATCACCAAACAATTGCACTTCTCCATGTGCCACTCCTTATCCCTCAAATATCAACACCGAAGCCAATATCATGTCTTATAACAATGATGCAAACTGTCGTAAATTTTTCACATCATGCCAAAAAGCTAAAATAGTAGACGCTTTGTTGTGTGCCAGAGGGCCTCAAATGTGTGACAGAAATATCGACAATGAATTTCAAAATGGTTATTCTGATACTTACAAAGAAATTTGCATAGGAGATCCACCACCAACATTTACCGCATCAACATCATGTTATTCTTGGTATGCTGTTTTGGGTACTGCATCCCCACTATCAGAAGGCACTTCATCATTCACACCGACTTTAGGAACAGGCATAGGACAACTCAATAATAATGTAACAGGTACTTATTATTGGTATTTAGGAGATCAAAACGAAATTAATCCAGAATGTCGGACTCAATTGACAATTAGGGTTTTATCAGATATTGGCACACCATCTGTCGGAGGTGCTTCTACATTTACATCATCATCTTGTACTTCTAGCAATATAGCAGATTTAACCACTACTACCGTTGCCTTAGGATCAGATGAAATCATTGGTTGGTGGATTACAGAAGATGAACCAATCACCATGTCGGTAGTAGATGAATCTTCACTAACATCCGCTTTGTCAAATGCTACCTTAAATAGTCCTTTATCTAATCCTGTCAATCATTTAATTCAATCTACTACAGGAACACCTTTAAAAAATCTAGCACTTTCCTTTGATTGCGGTATTTTAAACAAAGAAAAAAATTACTATGCCACACCATTTTTAGCACATTATGCTTCTGCTGTGCCTGAGCAGGTGTTTAACTGTACCAATAAACCTGCTTTATGCGGAAACTCCATAGGACTTAACTTCGGTTGTGGTTATCTTAGTGGAGGATATTTCACAACTGGTGCAATAACAGGTCTTCCTTCTAATCCTATTAATCCAGCTCAATACACTATCCAAATCACAGGTATTAATTATCCCACAAACTGTACTCCAAATAACATGTTGTTAGATGTAAGAGATGCAGTGACACAAGCCAGTCTTTTATTGACACTACCAGGAAATGTAACTAGCATCTCATTGTCTCAGGCCAATTTTCCTAATTATAATTTAGGCAATGGGTTTATCATATTACTTTATGACCAATCAACTGGTACTTGTTGCAGTGGTGCTCCTGCTATCATTAATTTTAGTGTCAATATCAGTATCACATACCCTAGTGTGCCAGCTATTCCTTTTCCTTCTGTAACGGGATATGAAGCATGCTATTTTGGTGAGTCCATAGCATTAAATTGTAGCTGCAATTGTCTACCTCAAGCTATAATAACATCGTCGGATAATGTCATTTGTCAAGGCCAATCATCTATCCTTTCAGTATCTCCATCAGGAAATTACTCATATGAATGGAATAATAGCCAATCTGGTATTTCTCAGACTGTCAGTCCTGCTGCTACAGAAACTTATACTGTCACAGTTAGTCATAATGTGTTGGAATGTAATTCGATGGATGAAGAAACCATTTATGTTGAGTCATCTCTA
>CALFYH010000226.1 GCA_937952155.1 uncultured Saprospiraceae bacterium | reverse complement strand
ATAAGCAACAATATTGTTCGTATTCTCTTCCTCCATTGACCAAATTTTTTGGAGATATTGTTGAAGGTGATAAAAGCTTTGCTGATGGTTGTACTTCGACATTGAATGTGCGAATAAATCATACTGATGAAACTGGAGGATCATATGGTTCAGGAAATATTGTACTTAAAAAGAAATAAATTTTTCTTTGCGAATAATACTTGAAAGGAAATTTAGGAGATTTCTTTATAAAATAAAAATGGCTGTCTTAACTTCTAAGGCAGCCATTTTTATTTGAATACATATTTAATAAACTTAAATGAAAAAATAAATTAAAAGGACAAACAAATGTCCAATGGAATAACTACTTAATTCTACAAGTTTATATTGTTGAAATTAGCAATCTCCACTATATTTATTGTGTCCCGCGTGAATCCATGAATCATCTTCTTTTTCGGCACAATTTTAGCAGTATCTTTACATTAATTGGGTCAATTAAAATTATTGCGTTTATGGCACGGAATTTATTGTTTTTGTTCATACTGCTTTTTCCTATCTCCAACAATGCTCAGGAGTTAAAATGGATATATAAGATCGGAGGCACCACTGCTGAATACGGCAATGGGTTGGCTGTTGATGTTGACCAAAATATTTATGATATTACCAATTTTATGGGTACAGTTTCAGTTGCACCTATGGTATCGTATTCATCCCGTGGAGAGGAAGATATTTTGGTTAGAAAAAGTACAGGACTCGGTATCCTACAGTGGGTGCGACAAATCGGAGGACTTAAGCAAGACTTGGCGTATGATGTAGCTGTAGATAATGATAAAAATGTTTTTGTAATTGGTACATTCTCAGACACCCTTTATTTAGGGAATGAAGTCTTATTGACGAGCTTACCAAATAATCAGCAATCCTTTATCCTTAAGCTCAACAGTGATGGTAACAAACTTTGGGTAAAATCATTGACATCAAATATTGCCATTCAAGCCAAAAGTATCACGGCTGGTAGTCCAACAGAATTATTAATAACAGGTACATTTGAAGGTACTGCGCAGTTTGGGTTAGGATTTGCTTCTATCAGTCATGGTGCTAATGATGTTTTTGTGCTTAAATTAAATGGCACCACAGGCGAGACATTGTTTATAAGGCAAATAGGTGGAACTGACCAGGAATTTGTTTACCAACATTGTAGGGACAAGGATAATAATATATATCTTACTGGTGATTTTAGGGCAGATCTCGATCTAGATCCAGGAAGTGGTAATTATAATGTATCTACTCGAGGATTAACAGATATTTTTTTAGTAAAGCTTAATTCAGAAGGTGTATTTTTATGGGGCAGAACATATGGCTCGATTGGGTTAGATTATGGACATTCTGTTGCGACAAATCAGCTCAATGAAGTGTTACTGGCGGGCCGATTTTCTGATAATATTTCATTCGGCAGTACAAGTCAAGCCTTGGTTTCAAGAGGTGGAACCGATATTTTTTTAGCGAAAATCAATAATGCGGGTACTACATCATGGATAAAAGGCTATGGTGGAATGCAAAATGACATAGGAAATCGCGTTATTGCAAATAAAAACAACATAATATTTCTTGCGGGTATGTTCAGAGATCAGGTCGATTTTGATCCGTCAACGACATACAACAACTCTGCTGTATCAGGTGGTGGATCAGATGCTTTTATTGCAGTTTATAATCAAGATGGCAGTTATAATGACCATTTTTCACTTGGAGGTATTGCTAATGAGCAGTTAAGTGATATTGCTTTGAAAACTAATGGTGACCTTATTTCAACTGGTGGTTTTGGGGCAATTGCTGATTTCGATCCTACATCATCTGAAGTCAATATATTTTCAAATGGTGGCTTGGATGCATTTCTGTGGAATACTTTCGTTTGTATAAACCCATATTTGAAGGAATTCCATGCAGATAAAACTACCTTATGCCCTGGTGAAGATGTTTTCATAAGGATTGATGAAGGTTACCTCAATGATGCTACCCAATGGTCTTGGCAAAGGGATAGTTGTAACAGCATCACATTTGCCAGTGGCAGTTTTCTAAATATTCCCGTCCCGCGTAATACTACTTTTCTGATAAAAGGATATGGTGGCTGTGTCGTAAATGACCCATGCAAAAAAATTGATATCAAGCTGTTTAAAGATAGTTTAGTTTATCAAGAAGTCCCATTGTGTGAAGGTGATACCTTATATGTAGGTAGCAATGCTTATACTAGAGCTGGTGTTTATATCGATTCACTTCAATCTACATCGGGTTGCGATAGTGTGCTCGTGACAGAAATAACGCTATATAAAAGTTATCAAATGCATCAGTCTGTCCAAATCTGTAATGGCGATACTGTTAAAGTTGGATCTTTTTCTTATACACTACCAGGTGTCTATACATCACCACTTACTACGATTGCTGGTTGTGACAGTATCATTACCACAGAGGTTACAGTGTTACCATCAGTTATTGATTATGCAGACGCAATTATTTGTAAAGGTGATTCTGTAACGGTTGGTGGCATTACCTACAACACCAGTGGGATATTTATTCAGACTTCTATTGGAGCAAATGGATGTGAAGATCAATTAATTATAAATTTGACTGTACTCGAGACAGAATTTGATCGCAATGTGACAATTTGTGCTGGTGATAGCATAAAAGTAGGTAATAATATTTATAAAAGTGGAGGACAGTACATTGATCGTTTAGTTTCTGGGTATGGATGCGACAGTATTATTACTACGCATTTAACGGTTTTCGATAACTCGAGCCTTGGTCAAGAAATTTTTCTATGTCTAGGTGACAGTATAAAAGTTGGAGCGCATACATATTTCGTTTCGGGAAATTATATTGACACTTTACAAAACGCAAAAGGTTGTGATAGTCTCGTATTTACAAAACTAAAAGTGGTTCCACTTCCTGCACCAACAAATAAGAAAATATCTTTGTGTGAAGGACAGTCTGTTAGTGTCGGTACACATATGTACACCACGACTGGTTTGTATAGGGACACACTTGCTGGCATCCATGGCTGCGACAGTATTGTTATTACAGATTTAACCGTATTTCCTAAAACCTATATGCAATCCAAACAGATTTGTCAAGGAGAAGAATACAAAGTAGGAAATATGAAGTTTAATAAAACTGGTAGTTATACTATTGGTTTGAAAAATTATTTTGGTTGTGATAGTATTATTATACTGGACTTGACTGTTCGACCTGTATATACCAGAAGGCTAGATTATTTGATTTGCCCTGGCGATTCTATTTTCATTGGCAATTACGCACATACCCATGCGGGAATATTTTTGGATACATTACAAAGT
>CALFYH010000225.1 GCA_937952155.1 uncultured Saprospiraceae bacterium | reverse complement strand
ATGCTATCTGTTGTGACATCATTTCATTGGTTTTCTGACATCGTAAGCGGAGTCATTCTTGGAATAATAATCGGTAAATTTTTTCAAATAAATTAAAAATATGCGAGCAATCATTAGAACAAAGGCAGGCAAAGAATTTTCCACTATGAAAGTTCAAAATATAGAAACTCCAATAATACAATCTGGTGAATTAAAAGTAAAAATGGCAAGTAGTCGAATCAATCCTGTCGATATGGATTTGATGAAAGGTTTTCCGTCATTGAAATACAAAAACCCACAAATTGGTGGAATAGACGGAGCAGGAATTGTTTTAGACGTTGCGCCTAATGTAAAAGATTTTTCTATTGGTGACAAGGTAATTTTTTACAGATTATTCAGTGACATTGGCACTTGGGCAGAAGAAATTAGCATTCCAGCAAAATATTGTGCAAAAATTCCCAACAACATAGATGTTAAGGAAGCAGGTACAATTGCTTTACCTTTACTTACAGCTTATGATAGTATAACTCAATTAAACGCAAAGAAGGGGGAAAAAATTCTCATTCACGGTGTTGGCGGTGGCGTAGGTTTTCAGGCTTTGCAAGTTGCCAAACAAATGGAACTTTTTGTAATTGGCACTGGTAGTCAATCGGACAAAGCCGATTTGAACAAAGCAGGACTTAACCAATTTATTGACTACAAAACACAAGATTTTTCTCAGGTTTTAAGAACCAGAGAAGTGGATTATGTTTTTGATGTACTTGGTGATGACATTCTTAAAAAATCAATTGCTTTGCAACCCAAAAAAGTAGTTTCTCTAAAGTTTGTGGATACAGCAACCATGCACAAAGCAGGCGTTAACTTGCCAGGTATTATGAAATGGTTGATGAAAATAATGATGAATAAATTCGTGAAACTTGCCAAGAAAAACAATGTAGAGCTTATAGGTCAAGTAACAGGAGCAAACGGTAATATGCTGCAAAAAGCAGTTGATCTAATAAGCCCAAACTATATTTCCAGAGATATTAATTCATTACTTTTATCGGACATCTCCGCAAACGGGCTTTCGACAAAAGATGTTGGGAAAGTGATCGTATTCACATAAAATAAGCACTCCGCCCTTCAACTAAGTCTTCATTTGGCATGCAATACCTAGAAAAGAACTTGCCTAAAAAGTAAATACAACCTTGCTCTCACAGCAGGCTATGTGATCATTGTTACCCAAGTTGTTACATAAAAGGATTAACTTTGAAATAATATTTTTCCACATAAAAACAGAAAAAATGGATAATACAAATCGCATCGGCCTAGACAATGACAAAGCAATACATTTGGCCGACAAACTCAATGAACTCCTGGCCAACTATTCTATCTTTTACCAAAATACTCGCGGATATCATTGGAATATCAAGGGAGAAAAATTCTTTGAACTACATCTGAAGTTTGAAGAGTTGTACAATGATTTGCTACTGAAAATAGACGAGGTGGCTGAGCGTATCCTTACCTTGGGCCACACGCCGAGACACAATTACACCGAATATCGCAATATTTCAAAGATCAAGGAAAGTGTACAAGTCAGTGATGGCATGAAGGCTGTCGAAGATATTTTAGCATCTTTCAAAATCATCATCACTCTCCAACGCGAACTCCTAGCGATCTCCGCTGATGCCGATGACGAAGGCACCAATGCGCTGATGAGCGATTATATAAGAATGCAAGAAAAATTGATTTGGATGTATTCATCATTTATGAATAAGTAGAAGTTCTCTATTGAGTTTGTCGTTTGACACATCTACGTGATATCACGATTGAATATAGTTCAAATATCCAATAGTATTTGGAATAATGGGATGATTTTTGTATTTTTATGGCTAGATTCAATGGTTATATGCTATAAAATTAACCTGAGAATATTGATATCTGAGAATGAAGGAAGATTTGTTTACAAATTACTCTTTGCTTTGCCAGACACCATCAGAAGATGATAAGATCTACTATTGGGAAAATATGCAAAAATTAATTCCGATATTTGACGAGATTTTTAAGCCATTTTCATCTTCTAAAATCTTATCGTGGCAACATTTCGAAAAACTAAAATGGCTCGAAAAGGATAAGCTCTATCGTTCCAGTGCTTCGAAGGCACCAACAGGTGGATGCATTGATTATAGCCATGAAAACTTAGAAAAAACTTTTACCATCTACCTAAAAGATAGGGCATTGCATAACTACATCTGGAATTACCATATTGGAAAACCACGGATAAAAATTACAGAAAAACCACTGGACCCACGTGGCTACATTTCTCACTACAGCACTATTATTTTTGGCGACAGGAATATATTAAAACGAGATAAATCTATAGATTGGTATAACAGGATTACCGATTTTAGATTTCAAATTCAATTCTATGCCAATCAGCTTTCAGCAATAGGCGTTAATCAAATTATCGATATATCTTTTAGACAAAGCTATCTAAACGACCTTGAACGAGATAAATTTGTAAAAGAAATTTTCAAAATAGTAAGTGGTAAATACTTATACAAACGTGTAGATATTGAATCATGCAGTTTTACTGAAACTTATGAAAAAGCATATTTTATCGAAAAGGAAAATTTGGAAAAATGGAAACTAGTGCCCTTGAGTGAATCATGAAGTGACATAAAATATATTTGATGTCACCTAGATTGATGTTTTTAAAAAACTTCAAAATTTTTAAATAGTGATTACATTTGTTAAACAATTGTCAGATCAAGGCATTAATTATTAATCAAAAACAATATAAAAATGGCAGGAGAAGGAACCAAGGAAAATCCGTGGAAATTAAAAACGCCACCTTTGACATCGGACTACGAAATGTATAAAGATGTGAAAGATGGCAAAGAAGTAATAATGTGTATCGTGGGAAAAACAACACTATACTACGATGCAAAATGCTTGACTGACCTGCACACTATGCTTAAGCAACATGGCGATTGGATGGAATTAGGCAGTGCTGATGAACAGAAACCTGCAAAAGAAGGTACGGTAGAAGCTTGGGGCCGATCTGAAACTAATCCAAATGGTGGGTGGTATGGGCTCAAAAAAGGATTGCGAGGCAGATTTGGTATGTATATCCCACCATTGATGGAATTACTGGGACTTGCTGAAGTTACCCATGAGGCAAGAGGAAATAAAATGAGAGCCAAGTAATCTTTAAAAACTTTTATTAAGTAAGTCAAACTATTTCATTCTATAGGTTTTGAGTGCCTATAGGATGTCAATATATAAGCAAAATATCAAAGAAAATATGCAAAGACGAAAATTTGTAAAGGACTCTTTAATGGGTTTACCATTGATCTTTATGTCACCATCATTGCTGCCAAATATGCGCATTAGTGGACTAAGCAATGCACTAGACGGAAAAACAGTAATAATCGTCGGAGCAGGTATCTCAGGATTAGCCGCTGCCAAAAAACTTCAAGAAAATGGTTGTTCCAGCGTAACGGTTTTAGAAGCGCAAGATAAAGTAGGTGGGCGATTGCGTACGGACAGAAGTTTAGGCATCGCTTTTGACGAAGGAGCAAGCTGGATACATGGCGTTAATGGCAATCCGATTACTACATTAGCACAAGAAGCTGGTATGACCACTTTTTATACGAATGATAATAGTTTTTTAGCTTATGATTTAGGTGGAAACCTGATAGATGATACCGTTTATACGCAAACAGAAGATGAATACTATGATATCTTAGATACCTTGTATGATGATGGCAGCCTAGGTCAAAGTTTTGAAACGGTTTTCAATTCATTGTATCCAAGTAACAACACCAGACTTTGGAAATTTCTATTATCTACCTATTTTACTTTTGATAGAGGCGATTTGAATAATACATCATCGCTTTATTATGATGAAGGCTTGGAATATGGAGGCGTAGAAAAAATAGCTACCAATGGATATGATACCATACCCAATTATCTAGCAACTGGAATAAATGTAATGCTCAATCAAAGAGTGACGAGAATAGACTATTCTAATGCTAAAACGATCGTTACCCATAATGGCACCACGACTGAAGCTGATTATGTTTTAGTGACTGTACCTCTAGGAGTACTTAAAAATAATTCTATACAATTTGTACCTGCTTTACCCACTTCTAAGCAAAATGCCATTGATAAAGTGGGTATGAACTGCGTCAATAAATTTATATTAACTTGGGATACCGCTTTTTGGGATGATGAGCAATATATTGCCTATACCCCAGATACAATAGATAAATTTAATTATTTTGTAAATGTCAAAAAATTTCACCCGAGTGTAAATGCTTTAATGACATTTGCTTATGCCGACTATGCCAGACAGACCGAAAATATGACGGATGCACAAATCATTGATGAGATAATGGTTCATTTGCGAGATATCTATGGAAATAGTATTCCGAATCCTACAAATATGATACGCACAAAATGGCAAGAGAATATCAACTCTTTTGGCGCATACTCTTATACGGCGGTTCAAACCGAAATGTTCCATTTTGATGATTTGGCGGCTGAAGTAAATAATAAAGTGTTTTTTGCAGGCGAGCATACACATATTGATTATTTTTCAACTGCCCATGGTGCTTATCTGAGTGGTATTCGCGAGGCAGACAAAATCATAGCGGTGTGTTCTGTTGCGTTGCCTGTAGAGCTTGTAAATTTCGGTGGTACCAACCATGAAGGCGAATTGCATCTAGAATGGGAAACAGCGTCAGAAGTAAATACACAAAGCTTTACTATTGAACGATCTTATGATGGCGTAGATTTCGGTACTATTGGCAATGTTTTAGCAAATGGACACCATTCAAAATACGATTATCTCGTCGCCAATCCATCTTTGGGAATAAGTTATTATAGGTTGTTAATCAATGATTTTGATGGCAAAAAGAGCTATTCCAAAGTAATTTCTGTTCGATTTGATGATCAAAAAAACGGTATCAAAATATATCCAAGCCTTGCCTATAATGAAATAACCTTATCAAGTCCAGCGGGTGATATTGAGCAGTTTCAAATTATAAATAGTGTAGGTAAAGTGGTCATGTCCCAAGCAGGCATTAACAAAAACAAAATCATTCTCTCAGTAAAGCACTTACCAACAGACAGCTATATCGTTGTCTTTAAAAATGCAAATAACCAAATACAAACGTCACGATTTATTAAAACGGCGGAGTAATTGATTTAGAAACACATAAAATTATTAAACTTTAAAATAGTGTAAATGAAATTTAAATTAGTCGTCCTTTTTTTATTTGTGTATGCCATTTGTGGTTATAGTCAAGACATACAATTGCTTGCCAATTTTAATAATAAATCATTTGGCATTACAAATATTATTGAAAAAGATATCAACAGTAAATGGGACTATTTCAGTCTTTCTGAAGTTGGTTCGGCATACAACGACAAAAGCAATATGCAATTTGAAAGTAATCAATTTTTTAATTACAGCTTGAAAAACAATTTTGCATTAACTACAGGTTTTGGGCTTCAAAATGATAATATAGTGCCCCAAATTGGTATCAGCTACGAGAACGAACACAATAACTGGACCTATGCTTTTTATCCAACGTTGAATTATAGTTTTTCTGATAAGCAATTGGGAGCATCATTAAATTCTATCATAGAGTTTTCTCCTTCAATTAATGGAAATTGGGATTTTTATAGTTTAGCATTACTGGATTTTGACTGTGATTTTGGTAAAAATTTATTTAGTCAACAATCCATTAATATTGGTTTACAATATAAAAAGAAATTTCAATTTGGTGTAAATATTGAATTTGAACAAGAAGATAACTTTAACGATTCCAGTGTAGAATCTGGTGTTTTTTTAGGTGTTAGTTTTTAATATTATGGACGATAAAATTCAAACATTTAGACAGCCATTAGTAACGGCAACTGGTATTATTTTGGGATTTATTCTCAATTTTGCATCAACATTTGTAAAAACCGACAGTGGCTTAAGTGAAATTGTTGCCTATATTATTGGAATAAGTCTGTTTGCGGGAATAATATGTTTAATTATTGTTCTAAGCAGGGCATTAAATATGGGCTATCCCAAAGAAAATGGAGAAAAGTATTATCAAAAAACACTTAACTATTTTTTATTTGGTGTAAGTATTTCATTTGTAGGGGTGATGATAGATATGTTCACTAACTTCATGACGTAATGACAAAGCAGAATACAAAAACTTGGATATAAAAAGTTGCATCAAATCATCTTATTGCGACCGTTTTACCTATTTTTGTGGCTAAATAGGTAGGTAGTAGATTCGCCTTGCTTATTGATACCCAAAGTACAACATTCAAAAGTCTTATAAAAATGAAATGTAAAGTCATTGTCCTTTTATTTTTATTGATTGCGACAAATATCGCATTTGGGCAAATGAAAAGCTTGTATATAGTGGATACCTTGAACAAGGTGCCTATCCAATCGGCTGTAATCCAGAGCGATGATCTTAGTTATATTCAGATTACGGATGAAAATGGTTTTGCGAATTTGGATAAAATGCCGAAAGCCACTCATTCTTTGATCATCAGTTGCGTAGGATTTGAAACCAAAACCATAGCGCTAGCTGATTTATCTGCTACCGATCAGCGGGCAGTTATCTATATGCAACCTAAGATAGCTAGTCTGGCAGAAGTTACGATCAATGCAAGTTCGCGGATTGGTATTTTCAAAACCATTAGCGATCTCGATATTCATTTGAGACCTATCAATAATTCTCAAGAGATATTGCGTATGGTGCCTGGTTTATTCATAGGGCAGCATGCTGGTGGTGGTAAGGCAGAACAAATATTCTTACGAGGTTTTGATATTGATCACGGCACGGATATCAACATCTCTGTAGATGGAATGCCTGTAAATATGGTAAGCCATGCACATGGTCAAGGCTATGCCGATTTGCATTTTGTAATACCAGAATTGATAGATAAAGTAAACTTCAACAAAGGCCCATATTTTGCTGATAAAGGCAATTTTACCACAGCGGGTTTTGTAGAATTTAAAACTAAAGATTATCTTGAAAATAATTTTGTGAAACTAGAAGGTGGACAATTCAATACCTTTCGGGGAATTGCGGGTATGAACTTGTTGAAAACAGATGGTGACAATCGAGATCATAGCTTATATGTAGTTGGTGAAGGCTCTTATACCAAGGGATATTTTGACAATCCACAGGATTTCAGTAGATGGAATGGACTAATAAAATATCATGGAAAAATAAGTCCAAATACTACCTTGACAGCTACCGCAACTGGATTTACAAGCAAATGGAATGCATCGGGTCAAATCCCAGATCGAGCGATAGAGCAAGGAATTGTAGGCTTTTTTGGGGCAATTGATCCTAATGAAGGCGGTGAAACATCTAGATATAATGCCAATGTAGAGCTTCTATCTTATCTGAGCAATGGAGCGGCTATAAGAAATCAGATTTTTTATAGCAAGTATGCATTTGAATTGTATTCTAATTTTACATTCTACAAAGAAGATCCTATCAATGGCGATCAAATACGCCAAAAGGAAAACCGCAATATTGTCGGTTATAATGGAAGTTTTTTAAAGGAATTTAACCTTGGGAAATTTAAAACAGAAACAAAAGCAGGAATCCAATTGCGATACGATGCAGTGAAAAATATAGAACTAACCAGAACCATGAATCGCAGCATCAACACCGACGAAATCATGCTAGGTGATGTAAATGAACTCAATGCAGCTGCTTATTATTCACAAAAAATTTCATTTACCGAAAAATTGGATGTGACTGCGGCATTGCGAATGGATTACTTTAATAATCGCTATAACGACCAGCTCGCCAATACCGATATTTCATCCAATTCTACCATCGTAAATCCCAAATTGAACATAAATTATCGTGTGAATGATAAAGTGCAATTATACTTATACAATGGCCGTGGATTTCATAGCAATGATACGAGAGTTGCCGTACAAGAAAATGGTAAAAAAGTATTGCCGCCAGCCTATGGTACCGATTTGGGTGGGATTTTTAAGTTAGGAGATAAATTTTTCTTACAAGCAGCACTTTGGCATTTGTGGCTCGATCAGGAGTTTGTGTACGTAGGTGATGAAGGCGTAGTAGAAGCAGGTGGACAGACCAGAAGATATGGATTGGATATATCGACAAGGTATGAAATCGCCAAAAACTTATACACCGATATTGATTTGACTTTTGCAAATCCTAGAGCACTAGACGTCGCAAAAGAAGAAAGTTATCTGCCATTAGCGCCAAGATTTACAAGCGTAGGCGGACTCACATACAGGAAACAATCGGGTATAAATGGTAGTCTGCGATACCGATACATGGCTGACAGACCGGCCAATGAAACCAATTCAGTAATAGCGAAAGGCTATTTTGTGGTAGATGCGGCTGTCAATTACTCCACCAAAAAATGGGAAGCAGGCCTATCCATCCAAAACCTATTGAATACAGAATGGAAGGAAACACAGTTCGACACAGAAAGCCAGCTAAAAAGCGAAACGTCTCCAGTCTCCGAGATCCATTTCACACCAGGAACACCATTTTTTGCAAGGTTAAATTTTACGATATTTTTATAAGGTAAATTCTAATTAAAAATGGATGATTTAC
>CALFYH010000224.1 GCA_937952155.1 uncultured Saprospiraceae bacterium | reverse complement strand
TTTACCAGTACCTAAATCTTGCTCTATCGATTTTGTAAGATTAAAAACTTCATCCAATGATAGTTTAGACTCTACAAATACAGCGAGATTTAGGAAATTTTCCTGGTCCTTCAATCCCCAAGGCTCGGTTTCATACACAGATGATTTAGATTTTATATTACCTATGGCGCGATCTATGGCGGTCAAGGCCTCATTTAGGATTTTTTTTCGGTCACCGACATTAGAACCCAAATGCAGGTAAATCTTGTTCATTTTATTACAAATTTTGTCATAAAAAAACCTGTCACTACCAAGCAACAGGTTTTTCAATCATTTATTTAAATTCTTTATTTATGTCCTTTTATGGCATCTTCATATCTCACCAATTGTTGTTTTACAACAGGAAATAAGAATAATAATCCAATCATATTCGGAAATACCATAGCCAAAATCATGGCATCTGAGAATCCCCAAACTGAATCCATCTTGGCTGAAGCACCGATGATGATAAACAGCAAAAATATAACTTTATATGTCATCTCCATAGCTTTACTCTTGCCGAAAAGGTACATCCAAGCCTGTTGTCCATAATATGACCATGAAATCATCGTGGAGACCGCAAACAAAAATATAGCAATGGTAAGCACATATGGGAACCAAGAGATCGTATTGGCAAATGCCATAGAAGTCAATGTCGCACCTTCATAAATTTTACCGTCTGAAAGCATTACTTGTTGGGTTCCGTATTCGAATGGACTCGCATTATTGAAGATTACAATCACCAATGCTGTCAATGTACAAATTACTATTGTATCTATAAATGGTTCTAACAAAGCTACCAATCCTTCTGAGGCTGAATATTTTGTTCTAACTGCTGAGTGTGCGATAGAAGCTGATCCTGCTCCTGCTTCATTGGAGAAAGCTGCCCTTCTAAATCCGATTACCAAGACACCTATTAATCCACCTAATCCAGCTTGTGGGCTGAATGCTTGATGGAATATTTGTGAAAAAGCATCATCAATAAAAGAAATATTACTACCAATCACTACAAGACAAGCCAAAAAATATATAATTGCCATTAATGGTACCAACATTTCTGTGACTGTTGCAATCCTTTTTATCCCGCCGATGATGGTGATTCCTACTAAAACTGCAATTCCTAAACCGATAAAGAATCCTGAACTTCCTCCTGACATACCAAAAAGAGAAGCTATCTGAGCTGCTGCTTGATTTGATTGTGCCGCATTGCCACCACCAAATGAGCCACCGATGCATAATACAGCAAAAAATCCAGCTAAAAACTTACCAAGCCCTACATATCCTTTTTCTTTAAGACCTTTTGATAAATAATACATCGGGCCACCAAATACTACACCTTTATCATTAATGTCTCGATATTGAACTCCTAAAGTACATTCCACAAATTTTAAGGTCATACCCAATAATCCACTTACGATCATCCAAAAAGTAGCACCAGGACCTCCAAGTGAAATAGCTATGGTCACACCAGCGATATTTCCAAGGCCAACTGTGCCCGATACCGCTGTAGCTAACGCTTGAAAATGGCTTACTTCTCCGTGATGATGTTCCACTTTTATGGTATCGACTATATCACCATCTACTGTATTTAAGTTAGCTTCAGGATGGACTTCCTTTGCACCTGACTCAATATCATCATATTTTCCTTGGACAACACGCAATGCTAGACCAAATTTTCTAATGCTAGGGAATCCAAAGTAGAATGAAAAAAACAAACCACCCAAACTCAATATCATAACAATAATAGGCACTTGTGTACCTGAAATTGGTATGGAATACAAAACAATATTTCCTATGAAATCTGCAAATGGTTTGAAGGCATTATCTATCTGTTGGTCTATCCCGACAACTTGTGTTGCAGTTGTTGCCGCATTCGTTTGTAAAGTATCGGTCTGCCCAGAGCAGTAATTAATAAAAAAAACAAAAAGACCTATTAAAAGTGATCGAAATGACTGCATCTGTTGTTGTTTTGATTATGTAAAAAAGTTGTGAAGTGCCAAAAGTAATTATAATTTTATTATTAACAAAATGTTTACAAATACATTATTGCTAAATATAAATCAACTTAAGTACTTAACTTCTTCATAATATTGCGTAATTCGATCATCTACCATGATATCTCGATTGGTCAGTGGTTTTTTTAGGATTACGCCTTCCATTGTCCTACATCGACTTAGCGCCACATAGCTTTGTCCACATTCGAAGGCACCGCTGCCCATATCGACTATTATCTTATCAAAAGTCTTACCTTGACTTTTGTGTATGGTGATGGCCCAAGCTAATTTTAAAGGATATTGCTTAAATGTGCCTACAACCTTCGTATTGATTTGGTTGGGTTTCATTGGATCAAATTCATATTTTAAAATCTCCCATTCTTGCCGATTTACTTCTATTGTCGTTTCGTGGCCTTTTTCATCTTTGATTT
>CALFYH010000223.1 GCA_937952155.1 uncultured Saprospiraceae bacterium | reverse complement strand
CAAAACGGCTGAAATGATGGCTGAATCACTTACTAAAGGAAATGAGATTGCCATTCAAGGTAAGTTGACAAGTAGATCTTACGAAGACAAAGATGGAGTTACAAGATACATAACTGAAATTTTGGTAAACGAATTTTACAAGTTAAATAAGACGGCCTAATTGCCACCAATGCTATATATGAAATTCAGAATAGTCCTAAAATCGGAAGGGCTATTCTGATTTCATGCATTATGGTTACATTTCTATGCTGGCAGAAGAAATTTTATAATTACTTTTACGATCCAATTTTTATGTGAATGGATAATCGCGAACAGGTACACATCATTGTAAAACAACTGAAAAAGATCAGAGAAAGGTCAGACTGGTCCGATTACCAAAGGAATAAGGCTTATTTCGAGATATTCACATTGATTCTGGAGGAAGCGACTCAGGATGAAAGATTAAATTTTACGACACTATTTTCGCGATTGGCTTTTGTAGGAACGAGACATCAACTCAAGGGGCAGTTATTGCATTTTTGCCACACTTTTAGAAAGGCACACGAACAAGGAAATATAAGAAAAGATACCGAACATTTGTTTGTAAAATTGGGTGAATACGTATGTACTTCTTTGCTTTCGGCTATTTTTAAAATAGACTTAGATAAAAAATCCCAAGTGCCGGATGAAGTACTTATTGAGCATTTCAGTGCAAAAAAAGAAAACATCACAGATTTCAAAAGGGTAGTGGAAGCAGTTTTGTTTGAGATCGATGCAGAGAAAAAGATCTTGCACTTTTTTGATGAGGATGAACCAGCTTTGGAGAAAATGGCATCGTACGACTTAGCAGATAGAAACGAAATTTTCACACCAAATATTGACTCAATACGTAAAAGCTTTGACTTGCCTCTGCATATCAATTTGATCGATGTCGATATCAGAGATGATGGTATGTATTTGCCACGTGGTATCATTGTGCAGCCTGACCATCTTGTAGATGTGACATCGATTTCTGAATGTTTCAAGGAGTATGGAGCAGAACCTTTTCTATACCTGATTTCTAAATTTAAGCCGGCTGAAGCAACCCGTTCACTTATGACTGGAAATCTGGTGAATATCATGTTGGACCAATTAATATCTGATCCCGAAATAGATTTTGCTTCATTAATAAAAACTTTGTTTCAAAGTAATCCACTCGGTTTTGCCCTTTTGGATGACCAAGAAGTCAAAGACGAATTACAAAAACTTCAACAACATTACAATAACCTAAAAACTGCGGTATTGGAGCAGTTTCAGCAATATGGAATCGAAAGGCAAAATATATTTCTTGAACCATCATTTTATTCAAGGGATTATGGTATTCAAGGGCGTTTGGACCTGCTGCATCAGAAGGAAAATAAAAATATCTTTGATATTATCGAGTTGAAAAGCGGAAAAACTTATCGCCCAAATGTATATGGCATCAATGCAAGCCATTACATCCAAACACTGCTTTATGACCTGATGATTGTTTCTGCTTTTAGAACCAAAATCAAATCTTCTAATTATATTTTATATTCTAAGGAAGAAAATCCATTGAGATTTGCACCACCAGTCAGAGTTCAGCAATATGAAGCCTTGAAATTGCGGAATGACATCATTGCAATGGAACAAAAACTCAAACATTCTGATACTGATGCATCATTGCTTACTTATATAAAAGGTGAAAATTTTCCAAGGTTAAAAGGATTTAATGTTGTTGATATAAATAATTTTAATAATATATATTTTACGCTTAATGAATTAGAAAAATCGTATTTTAACCATTTCACTTCCTTTATTGGTAGAGAACATGGACTCTCTAAAACAGGTGAACACGGCATCAATAAGTCTAATGGACATGCTGCATTGTGGTTGGAATCCGATGAAGAAAAAACAGATAGATTTGCGATGTTGTCGAATCTCTTTATCATACAAAATGATTCTGACCAGCAAGATGCCATAATGGTTTTTTCCAGAGCTGAAGCCAAAGGTGCCTTGGTGAATTTCAGGACCGGAGATCTTGGTGTTTTGTATCCTACATCAGAAAATAATTTTCGATCTGTTTTGAGAAATCAGATATTCAAATGTACCATTCTGGACTTAAATAGTGAACAAGTTATAGTCAAGCTGCGAAGTTCTCAGTTTAACCAAAGCTTATTTAATAAAAACCGATATTGGAATATTGAACAGGATAATCTGGACAGTAGCTTTAATTCGATGTACAAAAATTTGTTCACTTGGGCAGCTGCATCATCAGAATACCGTAACTTGATTTTGGGATTGACCGAACCGAGAATGCGACAGCAGGACGCACCAATTGTATTCGAAGGAAATTGTACGGAAAATCAAACATCATTGTTGAACAAGGTCTTGGCGGCACGAGACTACTTTTTAATTTGGGGCCCACCAGGTACTGGAAAGACCAGCGTCATCCTACGTAATATAGTAGCACATTTGCATCAAAATACAGATGAGAATATTATGGTCTTAGCCTATACAAATAGGGCAGTTGATGAGATTTGTGATGCCATCATTAGCATTGGTCAAAATTATAAAAACCACTACCTTCGCTTGGGGAGCAGGGTCAATACAAATGTGAAATATAGTGATAATTTGCTTGACCAGATTGTAAAATCTATGCATTCAAGGCATGAAATTCTTCAACTTTTGGCGGGCAAAAGGATTTTCGTCTCTACGGTTTCAAGTATGGTAAACAAGACAGAACTGTTCAGATTGAAAGTTTTTGATACAGTAATTATCGATGAAGCTTCACAAATTTTGGAACCAATGTTGGCGGGACTTTTATGCTCCTTCAAGCGATTTATACTCATAGGTGATCACAAACAATTGCCAGCGGTAGTCGTACAAGATAAATATAAAAGCAGCATCAATGACTCTAAACTTACCAACATCGGCATTACGGATACTCGGATGTCATTGTTCGAGCGTTTGTATATGCAGCTTGTGAAAAACGGATGGAATGATGCTTTCGGGATATTGGATCAACAAGGTAGAATGCATGAGACGATTATGGAATTTAGTGATCGGCATTTCTATGAAGGAAAATTAAAAATACTTCCTGGAAATCTTAGGCAAACACAAGATAAGTTTTTTGAGCAAGCACCTGAAGATTTTGAAATCCTCCAGAATCGTAAATTGTTTATTAACGCACCTGAAGATGAAGATCTTAATTGGAAAACCAACAAATATGAAGCAGCATTTTGTTTACAAATCATAAAAAAAATCCTAATGTTGTACGAAGTAAATGGTAAGTCTTTTCATGGTGATTCGATAGGAATTATTACACCTTATAGAGCACAAATTGCTTTGATACATAAATATCTAGAAGAATTACCCAAAGACATCACCCATAAAATAACCGTAGATACAGTCGAAAGGTATCAGGGCGGAGCCAGAGATATTATTATTATTTCTTTTTGTGTAAATAGGCTCAGTCAATTGCAATCGTTAATTTCATTATCTCAAGAAGGCGTTGATAGAAAGCTCAATGTGGCACTTACAAGGGCAAGAGAACAGCTAGTTTTGATTGGAAATCAAGAACTTTTGTCCACTGACCATGTGTACAAATCCCTTTTTGAGTCTTGCACCGAACTTAAAATGTGATGAATTGAAGAGTGGATGTATGGCAAGAGTTTAGATGATTTGTATTGTCAGAATAAATGATTTTGGTCATTTTCCCACTATCGAAATAAGCATTTTCTTTGTACTCAATTAATAAATTAATATCATATGAGATTACCTGTTATTTATCAGTCTCCTGAAGAAGCTTTGGGAATGATCAAAAATGGGGATAGAGTATTCATCCACGGTAGCGCACAAACACCAACGAATATACTAAGACATCTATCCTTGATGGCGGATAGGCTAAGAGATGTAGAACTTGTTTTTATAAGTGTACTTGGTGAAATTTTTGTAAATAAACCAGGTATGGAAGATGCCTTTCGGATTAATGCACTTTTTGTGTCCGAACCAATCAGAAAGGACGTAAATGAAGGTAGGGCTGATTATGTACCTATATTTTTGAGTGAGATACCAGAATTATTTAAACGCGATGTTTTACCTATAGATGTTGCAATTGTTCAAGTGTCGCCGCCAGATAAACATGGATATTGTTCTATGGGAGTCTCCGTAGATGTCGCCAGATCTGCAGTCAATACCGCAAAAAAAGTCATTGCACAGGTAAATCCAAATGTTCCAAGAACACATGGTGATGGTCTCATACACACCAAGAGATTTAGTGCTATGATATATTGTGAAGAGCCTTTGCATGAAGCTTCTTTTGGTGGAAGAGTAGGCCCAGAGGAGATTAAGATCGGAGAACATATCGCCAATATGATTGAAGACCGAAGCACATTACAAATGGGGATCGGTGCTATACCAGACGCTGTTTTGCGTTGTTTGGGCAATCACAAAGACCTAGGTGTGCATACTGAAATGCTGTCAGATGGCATTATCGAATTATTTGACAATGACATCGTAACCAACAAATACAAAAGCATTCATCCCAATAAGATTGTTACTGGATTTGCACTTGGTAGTCGCAGGCTTTATGATTATATTGATGATAACCCAGCGTTCACATTTTTGGACATAGATTATGTAAATGATCCACATGTCATACGACGCAATCCGCAAGTCATTGCAATCAATAGCGCGATTGAAGTAGATCTGACAGGGCAAATTTGTTCTGATTCTATCGGTACGTATCAATATAGCGGTGTAGGTGGTCAAATGGACTTTTTGCGTGGAGCTGCACTGAGTCCAGGTGGTAAGCCGATCATTGCGCTACCTAGCCGTACCAATAAAGGTGTTTCTCGCATTGTCCCATTTCTAAAACAAGGTGCTGGAGTTGTTGCTACTAGAGCCCACGCGCATTACATAGTCACAGAGTATGGTGTGGCATATCTATATGGCAAAAACCTTAGACAAAGAGCCAAAGCATTGATAGAAATTGCTCATCCAGATGACAGAGAAGGTTTGGAGCAAGCAAGTTTTGAAAGATTTAAGGAGTTTTAATTAGTAGATAACGGTTCAATGAAATTTTTAAAGAACCACTCAAAGATTAACAGGCATTAACATAAATGGCCTTAAGATGCTTTAATTAACATACGCTGCATTAAAACCATTTTGTTTCGCCATTTTATAGCTAAAACATATCAAAATGGCGAAACAAAAATTATTTTGTTTCGCCATTTTGATAAAATAATCGTACCTTTGGACCATAAAATTTGGTTCAAATGGAATTGGTAGGACGAAAAAAGGAAAAAATGGGCCTTCTTGATTTACTAAGTACAGATAAATCAGAACTGGTCGCAGTATTGGGTCGCAGGCGTGTAGGAAAGACATTTTTGGTAAAGTCCACATATAAAGGAAAGATCCTTTTCCAAATGACTGGTTTGTATAAAAGTACATTGGCCGAGCACATGGAGCGATTTGCGAAGCGTCTCGGTGAAGCCTATGGTCTAGATTTAGCCACTTTGCCGCCAAGTGATTGGTTTCAAGCATTTGATATGTTACAGACATTGGTAGAAAGGCAAAAAAGTAAGTCAAAAAAGGTAATTTTTTTGGATGAATTTCCTTGGATGGCCACCAATAAATCTAGGTTTTTGACTGCATTTACTGATTTTTGGAATTCTTTTGCTGCGGACAGATCAGACTTGGTCATTGTGATATGTGGTTCGTCAGCTTCATGGATGATCCAAAAAGTATTGAAGAATAAAGGTGGACTTCACAACCGAGTGACATCAAGGATTGCACTTGAGCCATTCACACTGTCAGAAACAGAACTGTTTTTGCAAAAAAAAGGTATTATTGCTACTCGACCAGATATCGTACAGCTTTATATGGCATTGGGTGGTATCCCATATTATTTGGATATGTTGCAGAAAGGAGAGAGCATCGTGCAAGCTATGGATAGGATATGTTTTGAAAAAGATGCACCTTTATATTTGGAGTACGACGAGTTGTTTGGCTCGTTGTTTAATAAAAGTATTCGACATCAAAAGATAGTACAACTTTTAGCAAACCATCCGAGTGGCATAACGAGGGAGGATTTACTTGCGGCAACAGATTTTGTAACAGGTGGTGGATTTTCAGATTTATTGGACGAATTAACATATTCTGGCTTTATTAAAACTGAGATTCCTTATGGTAAGAATAGTAATGAGCGTATTATCAAATTGAAAGATTTCTATACTCTATTTTACTTGAAATATATTAAAACTTATCACGGTAAATCTACGGGTATTTGGGCTAAATTGTCTGTCATGCCGAGTTGGAAAAGCTGGAGTGGATTGGCTTTTGAAAATGTATGCTTTAGGCATATTACTAACATTATCAATGCTTTAAAAATAGGTGGCATATTGAATAAGTATCATAGTTGGACACACCGTGGCAATGATGAAATGAAAGGCGCTCAAATAGATTTATTGATAGATCGAGCAGATAATGTGATTAATATATGTGAAATAAAATTCAACCAAACACCTTTCGTCATCACCTCAGACTATGCAAGTAAAATTAAAACGAAACTAGCTTCTTTCAATCATTTTACCAAGAGTAGAAAAGCGCTTTTTGTTACATTTATCACTGCTACAGGTTTGCAGTCCAACAAATATTCCAATGAGCTCGTTCAAAATGAAATACACTTAAATGATTTATTTATAGAGTGATGTGTTTTTTTGTTTCGCCATTTTATAGCCAAAATGTATCAAAATGGCGAAACAAAAATTATTTAGTATCGCCATTTTGAAAATACTCATACTTTTTATTTAGGTACACTTGGTAGGAGTCTTGTGAATTATTGTCATCAGAAGAAATGAGGGCACACTTAAGTAATCACATATATTTTGAAATATTGCTAAAATATCAATTAATGTAATTATCTTTACAACAGATTGGTTCTAAGGTCTGACCATATAAAAAAAATAGTAAAAATGGCAAAAAGTAAAGATGCCAAAAAGGAAGTTAAAAAGGAAGCTGCCAAAACACCAAAAGAGAAAAAGGCAGAAAAAAAATTGAAGAAGCCAAGCTATGATTAATGTTTTGGCATTAAATAGATGCATTTTCATATAGTTAAAAAATGTACTATTGACTCAGGTACATAATTCTGTTATTCTTTTAGACCAAATGACTAAAAGGATAAGGAAATTTCATTTTTACTAACTTTGATGTTTCCTAAAATATTTATATTTTTCATTAGGGAATATACAGAAACAAACGTTGTAGTAGAAGTAGCAATTAATAATATATATCATTGACCATATGAATTACAGAATTTTACACTTATTGATTTGGTTTTCCTGTGCTGGTAGCCTTGTGATGGCTCAGGGATACCCCGATCGGCATTCTACTGGCCTTGGTGATGGATGGCTTTCTTGTCAAGAAGCAGCCAATCCCAATCCTATTCGTGGCAACGGACATTGGATCATGTACAATCTCGGGCATAACTATGCTATGACCACATCGATTATTTGGAATTTCAATACGCCAGAGCGGATAAATAGTTACAACAATGAGAGTTGGAGTCTTTTACCCTTGATGGGAAAAACAGAAGATGGCCTCAAAGATATTGTAATTGACCTATCAAACGATGGTATTACATGGACGGAACACGGGAGATTTACCATTCCGAAGGCGCCGGCATCTTCATTTTATCAAGGTGTGCCTGGTCCTGATTTTACAGGCAAGGCAGCTAGATATGTACTCATCACGGCTTTATCCAATCATGGCGGCGATTGCTTTGGTCTCGGTGAGTTCAAAATTCAGGCTACAGTGGTCATTAATACTGAGACAAAAGACCTTTTGGCCAATGCTAAAATTGAAGTTTTCCCCAATCCATTTTCTGAAGTCACCACTGTATCATTAGATGGTTTTCCATCTGGCGCTGCGGTTATTTCTATCAAAGATTTGACAGGGAAATCAATGAAAGAAATGGCAAGAAATATAGGCGATACGCAAGAGAAAATCCAGAACTCGGGGGCCACATGGCCCAAT
>CALFYH010000222.1 GCA_937952155.1 uncultured Saprospiraceae bacterium | reverse complement strand
GGTTTCTGAATTCAAATACATTTATGAAAAGAATAATGGAGCAGACGCCAACTATTCAGAAAAAAGTATCAACGACTACTTAGAACTATATACAAAATTCAAACTCAAAGTAGAAAAAGCAAAAGAACTCAGGTTAGATACAATTTCAGCTTTAAAAACTGAATTGGATGGTTACCGAAGACAATTAGCTAGTTCATATCTTATTGATAAAGAAGTTACTGATTTTTTATTAAAAGAATTATATAACAGAATGTCAGAAGATGTTGAATTTGCACACATTTTCATTCCTGTGCCAGAAAATACAACACACATAGTCAAAGAAGAAGCGAAAGACAAATTGCGTGAAGTGAAATCTAAATTGGTTGGTGGTATGAAATTTGAGGATGCTGCCAAAGAGTTTTCACAAGATAAATCATCGGCAACAAAAGGTGGGCAGATGGGATTTTTTACAGCCAAACTACCTTCTGGATTTTATGCACTTGAAACTGCATTATACAACACACCGATTGGTCAAGTTTCAGAAATCATTGAGACGAGAATTGGTTTTCATATTATAAAAGTATTAAGCAAACGTCCTGCTCGTGGCACGATAGAAGTAGCTCATATTTTGGTTGATCCAGAAAAAGCCAAGCTTGCAGACAGTATTTACAATGCAGCAAATGCAGGGGCAGATTTTGATAAATTGGCATCTCAATATTCTGTAGATAAAAATACATCCAAAAACGGTGGTAAGTTGCCTCCTTTCGGTATCAATATGTATGATAAAATCTTTGAAGATGCAGCTTTTCGACTTACTACTGATGGTCAAATCGCACCACCTGTTATGACCAAATCTGGTTGGCATATCATAAAACGAATCAACAAGCCAACAAAAGATAGTTATGACATATTTGTCAGGAAAATGAAGTCACAGATAAATAAAGATCAACGGTTTGATGCTGCCAAAATTAAACTGGTCGATGATATTAAAAAAGCTGCTGGATACAAACAAGACAAATTTGAATTATCTAAGTTCACCAATGGACTTAATGAAGAATTCTATTCTTACAAATGGTCACCAAATCCAGTGACAGAAGATAAGATGGTATTTTCTTTAGGTGGCGATCAGGTATATAAGATTAGTGATTTTGCAAATTATTGTAAGAAAAACACCAAAACTAGGCTTAAATATGACAAATCAAAGCCTTTGGACGAAACCGTTGACGAACTTTTCAATGAATATGTAAATGAGTCTGCAATGGCTTACGAAGAAAAGAACCTCGAAGTGAAATACCCAGATTTTAAATCTTTGATGCGTGAGTACGAAGAGGGCATTTTACTTTTTGAAGCAACCAAAATTCACGTTTGGGATAAAGCAAATCAAGATACCACCGGCATTAAGTCATTTTTTGAAAAAGTAAAAAACAATTATACCTGGGCTGAGAAAGCGGATGTAGTAGAAGTCAAAATTTTGGGCAAAGAAAAAAAGGAAGCTGAAAAAATTTATAAGTTCGTAGCGAAAGGCGATCTTACCCATTTGGATAAAAAATTCAACAAAAAAGAAAAGATTGTTGCTCTTAACGAGGTACAGTACGAAAAAGGAAATAAAGAAGTTTCTGATGTGGAGTGGAAAAATGGCGCTATGTCACCGTTACAATTAGATCCTAGCAAGGTCACATATTCATTCAAGAAAATCAAAAATATCATTCCAAGTAGAACAAAAACATTGGCTGAAGCGCGCGGATACGTAGTAGCTGATTATCAAGATTACTTGGAAAAGGAATGGATAAACACACTTGCTAAAGAAATCAATGTTGTTGTTTATAAGGATGTCATCCATGCTTTAAAGAAATAATGCATATTGAGATCTAGGTATTTTATTTTTATTGGCTTGATGGTTTTTTTACATCCGGGATGTAAGGATGGATTATTTAGTAATAAAGCCACTGATCCTGTTGTAGCAAAAGTAGGTGACCAATACCTATTTAAATCAAAACTGGAAGAATTGGTGCATGAAGGTACTTCGACTACAGATAGTGCTGCGATTGTCGATGGTTATATTCAAAACTGGATAGTGGAGAATTTGATGGTTCGTGAAGCAGATAAAAATGTGGCTGCAGACATAAATCTCAATAAGTTGGTTGAAGAGTATAGATCATCGCTATTGGTCTATAATTATGAGAAAAAACTCATAGACACTCGCTTAGATACCTTGATTTCAAATGCAGAAAAGGTTGCTTTTTATGAAAAAAATAAGGCTCAATATCTGCTTTCACATCCTGTATTAAAATGTATCATTGCAAAAGTGCCAGCCAAAAGTAATGACATTAAGAATATTCATAATGCACTCGGTAAGTCAGATCTGACAGAAGCCATGTTTTTGATCAAAGACAAAGCTGTATATCATCATATCGATACAGCTATGTATATGACCATTGAAGATGTGGTGTCTTTAGTCCCTACCAATATGATTGATCCTGAAAAAATAGCAGCTGGACGAGTATATCAAGAAAAGTATAAAGACTTTGAATATTTTGTTAAAATTCTAAAGTATTACGACGAAAATAAAATTCCACCGTTTGATTATATTGATGCTAAGATAACGAAAACAATTCTTAGTGAGAGGAAAATAACTTTATTAAAGAATTATAGGCAACAATTATATGAAAATGGTATTGCAAATAAGGATTTTGAAATTTTTTAAAATTAAAAATAATAAAATGGTAAGAAGAGGTGGGAATATATTTTGGGTTATGTTTTTTGTGACATTTGTAGTGCTTCAGGGTAAAGCACAGCTTGTTGACAAAGTCATAGCTAAAGTGGGAAGTGAATACATTTTGCTTTCGGAGATTGAAGAAGAATTTTCTTATGCCAAGTCAAAAGAACCAGGTATTAGCAATGATGTAAAATGCGTGATCTTAGACAATATGATTGCCCAAAAATTGGTGATTTATCATGCCAAAATAGACAGTGTCGAGATCACAGATGCAGAGGTTGAAACGCAACTCGATTATCGATTTGAGTCGGTTTTGAGACAAATGAATGGTGATGAAGCTTTTTTTGAAGAATATTATGGTGCTTCAATATCTGAAATGAAAGAGCGATACAGAGATGATCAAAAGCATAAAATCCTCGCTGAGAAAATGCAACATAAGTTGATTTCTGAAATCGAAATCACACCAAAAGAAGTAGAAAAATTCTTCAAAAATGTTCCCGCAGACTCCTTACCATATTTCAAGTCTGAAATGGAGATTTCCGAAATCGTCTCATTACCTACTGTAAATGAAGTAGAAAGACAAAAAGCATTGGATAAAATAAACATGCTCAGAGATAAAGTTGTCAATGGAACTGAAAAGTTTGCCGATATAGCATCCAAAAATTCTCAAGATCCTGGATCAGCATTGCGAGGTGGAGATTTGGGTTTTGCCAAACGTGGTGTTTATGTCCCTGAATTTGAAGCCACTGTTTTCTCTCTTTCAAAGGATGAAATTTCGGATATTGTAGAAACCGAATTTGGATTTCACTTTATGCAACTGATAGAACGTCGTGGCAACTCAGTGAGGGCTAGACACGTGCTTATTAAACCGGAAATAACTCAAGCAGATTTGGATAAAACCAAATTATTGATGGATTCTGTTCGTCAACTTTTAAATGTAGATTCACTTAGTTTTGAAGAAGCTGTAAAAAAATACTCCATCAAATCAATACCTTCTTTTGCAAATGGAGGTAGAGTGAAAAACCAAAACAGCAATAATACATTTTTTGCTGCTGATGATTTGGATCCAGATACTTACTTTGCAATCTATGACCTTAAGCCTGGCGAAATATCTAAACCAATGTTGATAACAATGCCTGATGGCAAAAAAGCGTATAGGCTTATTCAATTAAATAGTATTTCAAAACCACACAAGGCCAACCTAAAAGAGGATTTTGATAAAATATCAAATTTTGCTAAGGAAGGCAAAAAGAATGAGTACTTTCTCAACTGGCTAAAAGCAAAACGTGCTGAAACATATATTTATATTGACCCATTATTTTCGTATTGCAAGTCTGCCGAGAATAATTAAATCACAAGATAAAAAACTGATACATAAAAAATAAATTTAATGTGTATCAAGAATATGGTCAGTATATTGTGAGATGTGGAGAATACCGGGCTCGAACCGGTGACCTCTACGCTGCCAGCGTAGCGCTCTAGCCAACTGAGCTAATTCCCCATACAATTTTGAGTAGGCATGCAAAAGTAAAAACAAATTTTATCTTTGTACCATTATATATCAATTTTTTAACGGCGTTCATTATTTTTCATGACTTTTGATCAGATTGTAAAGGATATAAAAAGTGGAAAGTATAGTCCTGTATATTTTTTACACGGTGATGAACCATTTTATATTGATAAAATTTGTGAAACTATAGAGAAAACTGTCCTTACTGATGCCGAAAAATCATTTAACCAAGTTATTCTTTATGGTAAAGATGCTGAGGTGAAAATGATCGTAGATGAGGCTAGGCAATTTCCGATGATGTCATCATATCGTGTGATCATCTTGCGCGAAGCTCAAGACATGAAAGGTATTCAAGATCTTAGCAACTACTTAGAAAATCCGTCTCATTCGACAATCCTTGTACTTGCGCACAAACACAAAAAGTTAGATAAAAGGACCACGTTTGCAAAGATATTGGATAAAAAAGCCATTGTTTTTGAGTCCACAAAATTGAAAGATAACCAGATTGCAGGCTGGATAATGGAGCGTGTTAAAAGCGAAGGTCATTCTATAGAGCCCAATGCTGCAAACATCCTGGCTGAGTATTTGGGTGCCGACCTTAGTAAGATTACTAACGAATTGGACAAGTTATGTCTTAATCTTGCCAAAGGTAAAAGCATTTCTGTTGATGATATTAAAGAGCAAATCGGAATATCCAAGGACTTTGATGTGTACGAATTGGCAAAAGTTGTAGGTCAAAAGAATTTTACAAAAGCTGCACTTATTTTCCAACATTATGCACAAAATCCTAATGCCAACCCAACAATCTTTACTATAACTACACTTTTTGGATTTTTTAATAAAGTGCTTATTACAAAATATCACGGAAAATCTTCAGATGCAGAATTGGCAAAATTAGTAGGTGTGCCATCATTTTATCTGAAGGAATACAGGGACGCAGCTCAACTTTATTCTTTCGGGCAATTGCGTCGAATTTTTCAAGCATTGACGACCGCTGACAAAAATATCAAAGGTGTCGGCAGTAGAAATCCCGATGATGCATCTATATTGAAGGACTTATTAATATCATTTATGTATTAATGTACTATAGATAGAAGATCAAAAAATCTTTTTCTAGTGGATTTAAATTCGAAATCAATGTTTTAGTCAATTCAGGCCCATCAGTTACCAGAAATTGTAAGTATGAATCCGTCCTTTCTTGCAAACCGTGATTGGGGAAAAGTTTATTTTTTAAGGTTCTTATTTGTTGGATATTGGTTTCTTCTTTTTGTTTCAATACTCTCTTCAATCGGCTTTCAATGCCTTCTAAAATTTTGGCAACTTTATGACCTTCTCCTTTGACAGTCATCTCTAATGTCGGGTCGATGCTTTTAGCAGTTTCAGAGATGGCATCAAATATTTTTGAAGTCTGCTCTATCTCGTTATTCAAGTGAAAGTTGTGTCCAGTATTTTTTTCAAGATAAAGAGTTATTAATTTATCATCATCCAAGAGAATATCTTCCTCCGTTAAATGGAGTTTTTCCATCAGTTTTTGGATAGATTTAGTAATTATCATAACGGAGTTGCGCCGTATCAGCACAGGGTAAAATACCCCGAAATAGGCAAATTGACTTTTCCTTTCTAACCAATAGGCCAATTCTCCGCCGCCACCGATGTAGGCGATGTTGGGGAGTATAAATTCCTGATAAAGAGGTCGAAGTATTACGTTAGGAGAAAATCTCTCTGGAAATTGATGCAAATGGTCTATGATCTCTTGCTCTGTAAATGTAATGTCTTGATTGTTAATGTGATATAATCCATTTTCGAATATTATTCTTTCGCGAGAAGCACCATTTATATAAAATAAATTGATGTCTCTTGCAAATGCTTGAGGTTTAAAGCCAAATTTTTGCAATTGCTCTTGTGTTTTTTGGACGTGCGATTCACTACTTTTATGGATGATATCTTTCTCCATTATAGGTATGAATGCTCTTTTTAGATCAGCTTGATCCATATTGAAAACAAGCACGCCATATTCGCTAAAAAAGTCATTGACCCATTTCAACACAAAGTCATTATAAGATGTAGAATTCTTAATTGCTTTATTGAATATTGAAAAAATCTGATTTGCTTGTGGGCTATCACCTAAGATTTCCTTCATTTCCATCAGCGTTTTATCAAGTAGCAGGGTAGAGAAGCGACCTACAGGTCCTGATTGGTCAGCATCCCAAGTTATGGTTTTCCCGAAAAGATTGACTGATTTTATCTCATCAAAATCATGGTCTTCCGCGCCATTTATAAAAACAGGTACAAAATGACAATTCGGGTGTTGTTCATTGAGTTGGTTTGACAGATTTATTACAGAAAAAATCTTATAAAAATAATAAGCTGGGCCGCCAAATAATGCAGGTTGATGAGCTGTAATCATCGTAAAAGTGTTTTCATCTTTCAGCTTGTATATATTTTGATATTGGCTTTCTGATGTGACCAAATTTGCATATTGACTTGTCAAAGTGTTGATTAACAATGATCTATCTATAGGGTATTGCAGACGAGATTTGATGGCATCTTTAAGTCCTTCTGCTGTAGGTTCAAATTGAATGAATTCCTTGAGTTGGTGGCTATTATGTTGATAAAAAACATCTTTATAAGCGAGTGATTGTATTTTATCAAACGAGACCTTCGAAATATTCATATATTTTTCTTGGATTAAAAAACCATATCCACAACCAAACTTACATTCTAGCAAGATTGTTTAAAAAGAGATAACTTCTATCAAAATTATCTCTGTGATCCAAAGTTTATAAAACATAGGAAACAAAAAAGTGCCAACCTAAATTTTCAGTACGAAAAGATAGATTGACACTTGTATAATTATAAAACTGACTCGGGTTATCTTACAAATAACAACTCTCTGTATTTGGTCAATGGCCACAATTCATCATCTACCAAAAGCTCTAATTTATCGCATGCATATCGTATTGTATCAAATAATGGTTTTACTTTATTACAATAAGTTTCTGCTTTTTTGTCTGCATGGTCTATTTTATTGGCCTTCTTCCTTTCTTCTGTCATGTTATCTACCGTAGATATTATGGTTGATATATAGCCAGAAATCTCCCGAATGAGCTTTATCTGCTCTGATGCATATTTTTCGTAATCCTTGCCAAAAATCTCTTTTAATCCATTTACATTTGCAATAAGCGTATTTTGATATGTGATGGCTGTAGGGATCACATGATTTCTTGCGATATCACCCAATATTCGGCCTTCAATCTGGATTTTTTTAATGTATTCCTCAAGTTCGATTTCGTATCGCGCTTCGACTTCTACATGATTCATGATGCCATGTTTCTCGTACAAGCTCATACTACTTTTGCTTACTTGAGCTTTGAGTGCTTCTGGAGTAGTCTTGAAATTGTTTAAACCTCTTTTTTTAGCTTCTTTTACCCAATCTTCACTATAGCCATCACCTTCAAATCGTATTTTTTTGGATGATTTGATCAATTCTCTCAAAACATTAAATAGCGCATCATCTTTTTTCATCCCTTTCTCGATCAGGATATCTACCTCTTTCTTGAAATTACGAAGTTGCTCTGATACAATCATATTTAAAATTGTCATGGCCTTTGCACAGTTTGCAGATGATCCTACCGCTCGGAATTCAAATTTGTTACCTGTAAATGCAAATGGCGAAGTTCTGTTTCTGTCTGTGTTGTCAAGTAGGATTTCAGGGATCTTGCCCACTACATTTAATTTTAACTCAGTTTTCTCTTCTGGCGACAAATTACCATCTGATACATTTTCCAACTCATCCAGTACCTCTGTGAGGTGCTTACCTATAAATACAGAAATTATTGCAGGTGGCGCTTCATTCGCTCCCAGTCTATGGTCATTATTGGCAGATGCTATCGATGCTCGAAGTAAGTCCGCATGGTCATGCACGGCTTTGATTGTATTGATAAAAAACGTCAAAAACTGGAGATTGCTTTTAGGTGTTTTACCCGGACTAAGCAGATTTATACCAGTATCCGTTGCCAAAGACCAGTTATTGTGTTTGCCCGATCCATTTACACCAGCAAACGGCTTTTCATGAAATAGGACTTTGAAATTGTGTCTGATGGCTATTTTACTCATCAAGTCCATTAGTAAAGAATTGTGATCCACAGCTAGATTTGCTTCTTCGTAAAGCGGTGCCAATTCAAATTGATTGGGAGCAACTTCATTATGTCTTGTTTTAACTGGTATTCCTAGTTTAATACATTCGATCTCCAATTCTCTCATAAACGAAAGTGCTCGCTCTGGTATAGATCCAAAATAATGATCTTCAAGTTGTTGTCCTTTAGCGGCTTCGTGGCCTAAGAGCAATCTTCCTGCCATCATCAGATCTGGCCTGGATGCAGCAAGGGCACTATCTACAAGGAAATATTCTTGTTCCCATCCAAGAGTTGCAATGACTTTGTTCACATTTTTATCAAAATATCTGGCAACTTCTGTGGCAGAATGGTCGATGCTTTGTAATGCCCTTAGTAAAGGAACTTTATTGTCAAGTGCTTCTCCTGTGTATGACACGAATATTGTTGGAATGCACAATGTCGTACCTATCATAAATGCGGGTGATGAAGGATCCCATGCAGTATATCCTCTTGCTTCAAAGGTATTTCGTATTCCACCATTAGGGAAGCTAGATGCATCTGGCTCTTGCTGAACCAATTGACCACCATCAAATTTATCTACAGCCGTTCCATCACCTTTAGGTTCGAAGAAGGCATCATGTTTTTCTGCAGTACCACCAGTCAAAGGCTGAAACCAATGTGTATAATGGGTAGCGCCCTTAGAAATTGCCCATGATTTCATGCCATTAGCAACTTGATCGGCAGCTTTTCGGTCTATCTTTTTTCCATGGTTGATTGCGTCCATTACGGCATTGTACGCTTCTTTTGTCATGAAATGATTCATTGCAGCGTCATTAAACACATTAATGGCATATATTTCAGACCGTCTATCCGTCGGTTCAGTAATAGTAACAGGTTTTCTGTCTTGGGTGATTTTTAATGCTTCGCTTCTAATATAAGCCATGATATTTGATTTTGTGGTAAAAGTAAAATATTTTTGCAAAGGTATTAAAAAATAGGGGTACATAGTGTTTAAAATATAAAAAATTATTTCACACCCATATAAAAATAGGGGATTATTGCAAAAAGTGTAATTTATTTAGGAATGTATATCTAAATTTTAGCATGCCATTGATTGAATTCTTGAAAGAAAATAATTTGGAATAGATAAAGTTTTCCATTTTTATATGATCAAAGAAATATTTAACTTTGCTTTTCAAATTCGGGACGTAGCGCAGCCTGGTAGCGCACTAGCATGGGGTGCTAGGGGTCGCTGGTTCGAATCCAGTCGTCCCGACTTTAGCTTTGTTAAGGATATACATATGTTAAATAAAATTATATAAATAAATATCCACATAAGCTGCAATTTTGAATTTATTTGGTTGATATATTTTGGCATTTAATTTAGTAAAAGTGCTGTACTTTTTTTGATGATTTATATATTGATATTTTGTGTAATATGAATTGGGTGCATTTTCTTTAATATGTAATTTCCAATACATTATAAAATTATTATATGTCAATAGTATTATGTGTTTTAATCTATTTTTGAATTTGGTTTGAATTTTTACTTTTGGAAACCAACGTTTGCAAAAAGTTTTCCACACATAAATTACTTTATCAACAGTTTATCCACATGTATCGTGTTTATTTAATAGTTTTAAATACGAAAACTTGTTTTACCTTTGTCATTATATTTTTTCATAATACGTTTTACTTAATACAGCTTAATGCCTGATTTTCCTAATACTCTTAAAGCAATTAGCAATAGACTCACTACTACAAAAGGAGATCCAGAACTCCTATATGGTCGAGTACAACCACAGGCTATTCCTTTAGAAGAAGCAGTATTAGGTGCCATTATGATAGATAAGGATGGATTTCCGTCTATTATTGAAATTTTGCGCAAAGAGAGTTTCTATGTTGAGAAGAATCAGGTGATTTTTCAGGTAATGTCTGATCTTTTTGGTAAATCTCAACCAATTGATTTACTAACTGTTCATGAGTCGCTAAAGAAGGCAGCCTTGCTCGAAAGTATTGGCGGAATTAGCTATTTGATGGATTTGACCAATAAAGTTGGTTCCGCTGCAAATATTGAATTTCACGCGCGTATTATTGCTCAAAAGTTTATCCAACGCGAATTGATCCGTGTGAGTACGCAAATCATCCACGATTCATTTGAAGATACTAAGGACGTGTTGGAGTTGCTAGATGAAGCTGAGAGAGGGCTTTATGACATTACAGACCAAAACTTAAATACTGGTTACGAATCTTTGGCATCATTGGCTGTTAAAGCCCAAAAGGAAATCGAAGCGGTCAGTCAAAAAGGATCAGATATGACTGGCGTAACTACGGGATTCTCCGAATTAGACAAAATGACCAATGGATGGCAGCCTTCGGATCTTATCATTATGGCAGCAAGACCTGGTATGGGTAAGACAGCTTTTACGCTTTCATTAGCTAAGAATGCAGCAGAAACAGGCAAGGGTATTGCTTTTTTCTCACTAGAGATGGCCAATGTACAGTTGGTTCAGAGATTGATTTCTATGGAAGCAGAAATTAATTCCAGTAAACTCAGAAATGGGCAATTAGAAGAATATGAATGGCGCAAATTGCATGCAGCAGTAGATAAACTTTCCCAAGTGCCTATATATATTGACGACACTCCTGGTATAAATATTTTTGAGCTACGCGCTAAATGTAGGCGATTGAAACAAAACCACAACATAAGCATGATTATTATTGACTACCTACAATTGATGGCTGGGCCACCAAATGGTAAAAATGGAAATCGTGAACAAGAGATTTCTGCCATCTCTCGTGCACTCAAAGGCTTAGCAAAGGAATTGCATGTTCCAGTGATAGCACTTTCTCAATTGTCAAGGGCTGTAGAGAGTAGAGGTGGAGAGAAGCGACCACAACTTTCAGACTTAAGGGAATCTGGAGCTATCGAGCAGGATGCCGATATTGTAACTTTTATCTATAGGCCGGGGTATTATGGTGTAAATGATGAAAATCCAGGTGTACCCAATGATTTGACTGAAATCATACTTGCAAAACACAGAAATGGTGGTTTGGGTACCGTAAATCTAAGATTTGTACCACATTTTGTTAAATTTGAAGATCCAGGTTCAGGTGGTTTTGACAATGATATGAATGATGTATTTAATGTAAATCCTTTCGGTCAAGGTGGCATCATCACACGTCCATCAAAAATGAATATCGATGTGAATGATAGCAAGGACGCTCCAGATATGGATACGGAATTGATCCCATTTTAAATAATATTGATGGAAGAATTAAACCAACCGTTACGTCTAAATAAGTTTTTGGCACATGCTGGGCTTGGTACTAGGAAACAAGCCGTAGAGTATGTCAAAAAAGGTGAGATAAAAATCAATGATGCTGTTGAGTTAAATCCATTCTATGAAATAAAAGATGGTGATATTGTGACGCATAAAGGAAAAATTCTACAACCCAAAAAGCAAAATCTTTATGTACTGATCAATAAAGGGAAAAGTTGCCCAATATATCGAAACGAAGATAAAGCGAGTCCATCGGTTCAAGATTTGATCAAGAAATTTTCTGATGTTTCTGCCAAACCCGTTGTTGATTTTGATGACAATATGAGTGGCTTGATGGTTTGGACTAATGATGAAAATCTGGTGATGAAATTATCAGAAGAACATAAATTGAAATCCGTTTACGAAATCGAAACAGAAAGTGAAATATCTCAAGATCTGTTAGATGATATAAAATCAAATTTATCTTCAGAATCTATTACTGTGAAAGCAATGGGCTTTGTGGATAAGGATGATTTTCGAAGGATTGGCATAGAAATAATTGGTGGAAAGCCTTCAAAGATTGCTGTCGTTTTTAGTGAAAAAGGCATTAATTTGACTAAATTTGATTGTACTTTTTTTAGTGGCCTTACTAAAAAGGATCTCAAGCGTGGCTGGTCAAGATTCCTAACGGAAAAAGAAACTATATTTCTAAAGCACTTTAGTTAGTGTTAGCCAATATTCTCTTTTACTTTTAAACTACAATCTCGTCAATCTTCAAAAATATCATCCAGTTTACCCGTTTTTTTCAGTTTTATAAAGCAACGAGCTGCAGCAATGACGTCTGCACGCGCATTATTTGCCGGCCCATAGGTCTGGCCAAAACAGCTTGCATGCAATTCTGGTAAAGTAGGATATTTGAAACCACCACCTTTTGCTGGAATTTTACAATAATAGGTTCCTTCTTCCATTAGACAAAATCTTTTCTTAGAAAACATATTGATACTTTTTTTATTGCGCACATACTCAGCGCCCAAGATATTTTCATTATAATTGAGATTGTGAGAGAATATATATTCAGCTTTTGCTGCCGAATCGCTAAACTTGTCAAGAATATCAACTAGAAGCGTCTTTTTCTTTTTGATGTCTTCATCATCGATCTTGGCCTTGGTTTTCGATTTATCGTCAATCACTAGATTTTCGTCAGAAGGGATACAATCGAAATCTTCTATCGGCTTATAATTTTCATCCAATAAAATCCAGCTTATATGAATTAGCCTAGGCCATGCAGCAGTTTCTGTAAAATTGGCCTTAAAATTAGTGGTTCCTGCGATAGCTGAGCAATCAAATATCAAATACATTGTCTAAATTTTCTATTTAATGGGTTAATGATTTTATTGCATGTTGTGCCAGATTGGCAGAAGTTGATTGTGAAAATGTTTGTTTTACAAGTTTTGGGTTTTTTAAGGCTATTGTTAAGTGAAAAAACTGCTTCAAATCTGTATAACAATAAGCACAAATGTCGTCAATACCTTGCTCACCGCAAAACTTAAATGCCGTTCTTTCTATATTGGTTACCAAAGCAGTCTCCTTGTTATGAATTTTATTTAACAACCTTTTTAATTCAAAATTTTCACTATGGATGATCCAAGCATTCACACCACTTCCAGCTTGTGGAATGATTTCTCTAGGATGTAAATGGACCAATTGTAAGTGACTCCATTCCATACAAATTTCTATTGCATCTAGCTGTGCCATAATAATTGCATCTGCTTCACAATCAATGAATTGTTGAAATAAATCAAAATGTCCTGTGCCTGAGTGAATTACTTGCAGTGAAGGGTTTATAGATGTCAACTGCTCTGCTACTAAGCTGTTGTTTGCCAATATTTTACTGCCATTCCTGAGCCTAAAATCAGAACTATTATCATAAGCATCATTTTTTATCAACAAACTATAACCTGGAAGTTTCCTTTCAGATAGCCCAGCAATGGTTATACTTTCTTTGTCATATATAACTGGGAATTCTATTAATGGCACCATGACTATGTCTACTTCATTTTCACTAAGTAAAATTTCTGTATTACCATATGAAGTTGAAATAAGCGATGAATCCACATTGTGACCTTGCAACATAGTGCTTAATTCTTCAGCACCTGTTTGGCTTTGAAATGTAGGATTATGCGCTATTCTGACCTTATTCATGATTAGGTATGATTAATTAATGTACTGTATATCAATGGTATAGTGTGCATTCTATGAAAGAAAAACATCACGCAACCATAGATTTGGGTATTCGTAATGAGCAGCAAATATATAGATAAAAAACAGTAGTTTATCTTAATTTGAGAATTCTTGCTATAAATCTAAATACCAAAACAAAATTTTAAATTACCTTTGCACGATGCAGTTTAAAGCCAAACAAATAGCGGACTTAATAGGCGGATCCATCATAGGAGATCCGGATATTTTGATATCTGGACCAAGCAAAATAGAAGAAGGAGGAGCTGGCACCATTTCATTTTTAGCCAATGCTAAATATACAGATTTCATTTATACTACTACTGCATCTGTGGTATTGGTTAGCAAGGATTTTGTCCCCGAAAGGCCAATAACTTGTACTATGATTGTTGTAGAAAATGTTTATGTGGCTTTAGCCTTTTTGATGGAGAATTTCAATTCAGGAATCTCTATAGAAAGTACTGTTTCTGTTCTTACTTCGATTCATTCTTCAGTAGTCATTGGAGACAATGCAGCTATTGACGATTACGTTATCATAAAAAAAGGCGTAACAATAGGTAAAAATAGTAAAATCTATGGTCAGGTTTTCATAGGTGACAATGTTGAAATTGGTGATGATGTTGTCTTGTATCCGGGTGTCAAGGTGTACCATAATTGTAAGATTGGTGATCGTTCGGTAATCCATGCAAATGCAGTTATCGGTAGTGATGGATTCGGTTTTGCAAAGGATGAGACAGGTAAATTCAAAAAAATACCACAGACAGGCAACGTAGTGATAGAAAGTGACGTTGAGATAGGAAGTAATACAGTGATAGATAGGGCATCAATGGGTTCAACGACAATCAAAAGTGGGGCTAAACTGGACAATCTCATTCAGGTTGCGCATAATGTGACCGTCGGATCCAATACAGCTATTGCGGCATTGACTGGTATTGCGGGTAGTGTTGAAATAGGGCAGGGCTGCCTTATTGGTGGTCAAGTAGGTATAGCAGGGCATCTCTCAATCGCTGACGGTACCATGATACAAGCACAATCTGGAATATCAGCATCAGTAAAAGGGCAGAATGTAAAACTATATGGATCTCCAGCTATAGATTACAATAACTATTTGAAATCTTATGCGCTTTTTCGTAGATTACCTGAATTGGCTGCGCAAATTAGGGCATTACAAGCTGAATTGGACAAATTGTCTCAGATTAAAAGTTAAAAAAACGGTTCAATATATAGATTGGAATGAGATTTAAAAGTAGGTTAAAACAAGTAGTACATATTTCGGGAATTGGTTTGCATACAGGAAAGTCTGTTAATGTCAACATTTCTCCAGCAGAAGATGGTCACGGCATTAAGTTTATTAGGACTGATTTTGATCCGCCTGTTGCAATTCCAGCTGATGTAGCCTATGTATTTACTACTCAGAGAGGCACAACACTTAAATCAGGAGAAGCCACCATTTCTACCATTGAACATTTGTTGGCAGCGCTAAATGCTTTGGATATTGAAGATGTTAATGTTTCTGTTGATGGACCTGAAATCCCAATCCTTGACGGAAGTTCAGATATTTTTATCAAGAAGTTATTAGAAGCAGGACTCGAAAAAATAGAATCGACCAAAGAAGAATATATTATCACCGAATCTTTTAACTACGTCGATCCAACTACAGGCTCTGAATTTGCAGTATATCCATCCGATAAATTTGAGGTAAATGTAATCCTCAATTTTCCTGAAAATACTTTGGGAGACATGGTTGCTGTATTAAAGGATAAATCTCAATTTACTAAAGAAATCGCAAATGCCAGAACATTTGTATTTTTGACAGATATCGCAGCACTTTTTGATGCAGGTCTTATCAAAGGCGGAGATTTAGACAATGCTGTAGTTATTGTAGATAAGCAATTGGATGACAGTGAGTTGATGGCTCTAAAATCTAAAATAGGTAAGCCGAATGCCAGCATAGAAAATGGTTTGATAAGTAGTACACCACTTAGACATCAAAACGAACCTGCAAGACATAAGATCTTGGATATTTTGGGTGATTTTGCATTAATAGGAAGAGATATCAGAGCAAAAATTGTGGCTACAAAACCTGGTCACACCGCAAACATAGCCCTAGCCAAAATATTAAAAAATAAATACTTAGAACATAAAAAAAATGCAGGAAGACCGATTTATGATCCTTCTGTAGAACCAGTATTAAATACGGAGCAAATTAAAAATTATCTGCCACACAGATATCCGTTTTTGATGGTAGATAAAGTCATTGAGATCACACCTACATACATTGTAGGCGTTAAAAACGTGACATTTAATGAGAATTATTTTATGGGCCATTTTCCAGGAAATCCTATTTTTCCAGGAGTCCTTCAAATGGAAGCTTTGGCTCAGACAGGTGGAATATTGGCACTTACTACGCTTAGTGACGGACAGGAACAATGGGATACCTATTTTTTAAAGATGGATAATGTTAAATTTAAGGCTAAGGTAGTGCCAGGTGATACATTAATACTTAAAATGGAGTTGATGTCCCCGATCAGAAGAGGAATTATCCAAATGATGGGTACAGCATATGTAGGAAGTAAGATCGTATCTGAAGGTGAGCTTACGGCTCAAATTGTAAAAAGACAGAATGATTAGTAACTTGAGTTTTGTACATTCTACCGCAAAATTGGGTGAGAATGTTACCGTGGAGCCATTCGCGTATATTGGTGAAAATGTTGAAATTGGAGAAGGATCATGGATTGGACCACATGCAACCGTCTTAGAAGGATCATTTGTTGGCAAAAATTGTAAAATATTTCCAGGAGCAGTGGTTGGTGCTATTCCTCAGGATCTTAAATATAAGGGCGAAAAATCTACGCTTGTCATAGAAGACAATGTAACCGTGCGCGAATGTTGTACACTCAATCGCGGTACAGAAGCAAGCATGACTACCAGAATCGGCAAAGGCACTTTGCTCATGGCGTACGTTCATGTGGCGCATGACTCATATGTTGGTAGCAATTGTATTTTAGCCAATAATGTAAATCTAGCAGGGCATATAGAAATCGGCAATCAAGTCATCATCGGTGGTATGTCTGCAGTACATCAGTTTGTCAAAATCGGGGATCACGTTATGATTGGTGGTGGCTCTTTGGTACGTAAAGATGTACCTCCATTTGTGAAAGCTGCTAGGGAACCTTTATCTTACGTAGGTGTAAATTCAATTGGTCTGCGAAGAAGAGGATATACCAATGAACAAATAAATCACATACAGGATATTTACCGAATACTTTTTGTAAAAGGTAATAATGTTAAAAAAGCAATCGAAATCATTGAAGCTACTATCAAAGAGACAAACGAAAAGGAGATAATTCTTCAGTTTCTTGGTCAAGCTGATAGAGGATTAATGAAAGGATTCAAACAATAATGACCGAAATATTTGTCAAGCAATTATCAAAAAGATATGGCTATCAATGGGTTGTAAAGGATTTTGATTCTCATTTTCAATCTGATAAAATCTATGGTATTGCTGGCAAAAATGGGAGTGGAAAATCTACCTTGATCAAGATGATTTCCGGTTATCTTACACCTACCACAGGTGAAATTCAATATGTTTTCAACAATAAAAGGATAGGAGTAGATAATATTTACAAGTATGTATCATTGGCTGCTCCATATACAGATTTGATAAATGAATTTACCTTGTCGGAAATGTTTTATTTTCATTGTAAGTTCAAAAAGCTACATAAACCTTTGACATTCAAAGAATTTGAAACTGTCATTCATCTGCCTAATCAAAAAGAAAAAACACTTCAGCATTTCTCATCAGGAATGAAACAAAAAATTCAATTGGCTCTAGCCATTTTGAGTGATACACCGATAATTTTACTTGATGAGCCGACTTCTTTTTTGGATCAATTTAATAAAGAATGGTTTTCGGAATTGTTGAATAACTTTAAGCACAATCGCATAGTAATCATTGCATCCAATGATCCTTATGATTTAGCGATCTGCGAAGATGTCAAATTTGTCGATACTGCCTTTTGACAATTACATTTTTTCGTAAATTTATTGTCTTTTTATTTCAATTATTTTGAAGTAATGTAACGGACAGTAACTTTTGTTACTGATTTCTGGCGATTTTGATCTTACCTTTGTCAAAAATATAATTTATGCAGTCATTTTTACTTATTATAAGTTTGTTTTATGTCATCGGATGCAGTCCGAAAGAAGTTAACTCTGCCAATATTCAGACGGCGTCACCTTCAATCACAGAATCAATTGCAGTTCAAGGCCCAGATATTACAATTGCGAAAGCAAAACAAATGATGGAAACATCAAAAGACATCATTCTCATTGATGTGCGTACCCAAGGCGAAGTAGATAATGGCATCATTGGCAATCCATTACATATCGATATTAGCAAACCCGACTTCAAACAAAAGATCGAGGCATTAGACAAATCCAAGGAATATATAGTGTATTGCGCAGTAGGTGGTCGGAGTGGAACAGCAGTGAATTATATGAGACAAGCTGGATTTGATAAAGCCTACAATATGATGGGTGGTTATAATGAATGGAAAAGAAGATAACGGTTATGAACGATTTGTTAAATACTTTTCTTAATGGTTATGGCGGATATGCGTCTTACGTTTGGCATGAGATCACGCATCCTTCATTTCATAATTATTTTTATTGGCTGATCATCGTGTCTGCTTTCTTTTTTGGATTAGAAATTATAAAACCGTGGCGTGCAAACCAACCATTATTTCGTAAAGATTTTTGGCTGGATTTTTTCTACATGTTTTTCAATTTTTTCCTATTCTCACTGGTGATATACAATGCTGCATCAGATGTTGTAGTTAATATCTTTAACTCAGCCATAAAATCAGTATTTAATTTTGATTTACAGGCTTCCAATCCACTGCATGCATGGCCACTTTGGGCAGTTTTGTTGGTTGGATTTTTGGTTCGTGATTTTGTACAGTGGTGGGTACACCGATTGTTGCATAGGGTAGAGTGGTTGTGGCAATTTCACAAAGTACATCACTCTGTCGAAGAAATGGGATTCGCAGCGCACTTGAGGTATCATTGGATGGAAACGATTGTGTACAGAAGTATTGAGTACATTCCATTGGCACTTTTGGGTATTGGTTTATATGACTTTTTCATTATTCATATCTTCACGCTTAGTATTGGTCATTACAATCATAGCAATATTACCGTAAGTGGAAAAGTTTCTGGTGGCGTTTTGGGCTTTTTGCTTGGAATGATGATGGTTTTTGGGGTAGATGATATTAACTTTTTGGCAGATGCATCTTGGCTTGTCAAAATTTCCACATGGATTGGATCTACATTATTTGGAGCATTTATCCTAGGGCCATTTATGAAAAAGTTATTCAACAGCCCAGAAATGCATATATGGCACCATGCATATGAATTGCCCGAAAACAGAAAATATGGAATCAATTTTGGGATTTCCTTAGCAATCTGGGATTATATCTTTGGCACTGCTGAGATTCCACATGATGGCAGAGATATAAGGTTAGGATTTCCTGGAGATGAAAATTTTCCGCATGATTTCAAAAACCAAGCACTGTACGGTATAAAATAAGACGGATTTCAAGGCTTATGAGCCGAATACTTTCTTCAAGAGTTCACTTGTACGTTGATTGACATCGGTCCTAATACCTTTTTCTTTGACAGCTATCAGTGAAAACAAACCATCGAGTGCTTTATTGTTGACATGGTCATCAAGAGCGGGATTCATTTTTTTGACAAAAGGTAGCTTATTATACGCATCTACTACAGTTTTCCAATAACTTCGAGCATTGACTTCATCAAGACTTGATTGAATAATAGGCAAAAACTCGTTATAGAGTGGTGCTCTTGAAGTCGATGATAAATAAGTAGTTGCTGCATTTTCTGGTCCGGTAAGGATAGATTTTGCATCATTGAAACTCATACTTGTTATGGCGTTTACGAAAATTGGTGTTGCTTTTTTAGCTGCTATTTCGGCCGCTTTATTCATTTGGTTTACCAATTTTGTTTCTACATCTTGAAAACCTGGAACCAATTTTACCTTGTCGATCACTTTTTGAGCATCGGCAGGGATTAAAATTTTATAGGGACTCTCGATATACCCATTCGTCGCACTCAATTGATTTACTGCTGATTCTACACCTTTGTTGAGTGCTTCTTTGAGACCACCAGCTATATCGGTATCTTCACCTTTTAAAACAGAAACGGATTCCTTAGCTTTATTCAAGATGTCTTTGAATTGTGCTTGTGATGTCGAGATGTTTATAAGGAAAATTGCAATGGCAAAAACGATTGATTTGTTCATGGATTTTGATTTTATATTACTGAAAACGAGAAGTTGATTCCAATAGTTTTATAAATTTTGTTAAACTTATCCTAAGAGGTGATTTTTAGGAACACAAATAATTTGTACGATACTATTAGTTGTTAAACATGAAGATACCATCTGAGATTTTGGAGTTTTGTGCATCATGAATGGTATAATAATAAGTTTTTTGAAATGGACCACCAAGCAATCTATCATCAAGATTCTCTAATGATATATACACTTTGTCCTCATTAGTAATGTTTTGTCTAATGAGTTTTCCATCATTTGTATAAAACCTAACAGTGTGTTTTTCATTATTAGGATTGTCAAAAAGAACATAAGCTGTATAAATAGCTGGATTTGGAATCACCTTTGACGCTTTTCCATCCAAAGAAATAAACTTGACATAGAGTGGTGGATCAGTTTTACCACTAAATCCAAGTTCTAGCACATAATAATTGGCATGATTGGGCGATTCATCTACGAATGTATAATTTGTCTCTGATTCATTGCTGCCACAGATACCTTGAATTTCACCTATTTTGGTATAATCTCTGCCATTTTCAGATCTTAATATTCCGATACCAAAGCAAGAATTTCCTTTTTTTATAGACCAGTTAAGGATAATTCTGTTTTTGTCTTTGTATGCGTCAAAGCTTTTGATTAGGTAATGGCTTTGACCAAAACACAAAAATGTTGTAATCATCAAACATAAAACCATAAAAAGTCTTGAATTCATTTTGCCATTTTTATGTATAACGAAAACCCAATTCTATATATTGTCAATCACACTCAACTGTCTTAAGTCAATGACCTTAAACTAAGAACAAAATGTATTAGACGAAAGTTCTTTAGATTTTTTCAAAGTAACGTATATTCCGATCTTCTGGTTTGAAGGTCGGAATATACTTTATACTTTAATTGCACTTCGGTAGTGGTTTGGGTTGAAAATACATTGTTATGTATTACCTCATTAATGTTACATCACCTTTGATAGTTTGGAGACAGCCAAGACCGATCTGGTAAGTCATAGAGAAATAATATACTTCAGCTGGTGCAAACTGTCCATTGATTTTACCATCCCAAGGCTGGTTTGAGTCATATACTTCTTTGCCCCATCTATTCAGAATTTTTAAACTGAGGATATTTAAATCTTCAGAAATAGGTATCTTTAATACTGGGCGAAATATATCATTCACTTTATCGTCATTAGGAGAAAAGAAATTTGGAATTTCCACTTCACCAATTTCTAAATTATAGACGTTAATGGTCTTTTGACATGAATTTTCATTGTACTTGATTGACTTGAGTTGTCCATCTAATTCTTGTAATAGCAAAGGTGAATCACACGTTGTACAGGATAAAAACCCTTCGGGTAGTTCACCACCGTTGAATGTCCAAACTAAACTGTCACCTTCTGATAAATGCTGAGTCAGATCGATCGCATTGAGATCGTTGCATAAGACATAGTTTAGTATGTTGTTATTGTCTTCATACAGATTGTGCTGAATATTTACTGTTTTTGATATTACACAACCATTATCAGCTTTGACAAGAATTGATAAGGTATTATCTTTGTTATCTTGGATATATAGTTTATTATTAGAAATCGACCCGACATTTTGTGGAGTGAAAGTATAAGTATAGGATGGATTGATTGTGGTGCTATATATCTGATTTTCACAAAGCTGGATTTGGTCTGGTAGATTGATTTGTGGATTTTGTAGGAAAGTGACATTTTTAGTTATCGTGTCATAACATCCGGACTTGCTGTCATGAATGATGAGTTGAATAGGATAAGTACCTGATGATTGAGGTATTATCCAAGGATCATGGTCTTTGGATATAATCTTATTATTTTCCTTCCAAATAAATTGGTCCGCACCTTGTGACAAGTTCACAATTTTTAAAGAATCGTTGCATGTAGAGTCAGCGGTAAAGCCTGCAACGACCTGAAAAATTCCCACTGGAAGCGTTAAAACTGTCTCGCATCCTGTCTCCGATGATTCCAAAACAATAGAGGCAAAGGTTTTACCAGATTCGGGTACAAAATCGTATTGGTAAGTTGCTGGCGTTTTGTTGCTATCAGTTTTACCTTGACCAAAATCCCAGAAAAAAGAAGTGAGATCTTTTGGATTGACTAATGTAAAGGTGATATCTTCTCCTTTACATACCGTATCTTTATCGGCTACTATTTGACCTTCTGGGCCAATTAATTTTAGATTTTTATAGGTGGTATCTGCACATCCTAGTTTTGATTGAACGATGAGCCTGATCGTGTAATTTCCTTTTGTATAAGTAATCAATGGGTTCACTTTGGTAGATACAATATTATTGCCAAAATTCCATTGATAGCTGACTTTATCAAGAGCGTGAATTTTGGAGCTATCACCAGATAATACCAATGCTTTTGGGTAACAAAAAACTGAATCT
>CALFYH010000221.1 GCA_937952155.1 uncultured Saprospiraceae bacterium | reverse complement strand
CCAAAGATATTTTGGCAAAAGATCTGAAAGTAGATGTGATCGATCATATAGGAAAACATATTTATAGCAATAATATGGAAGGTATTTCTGGTTTTAATGTATTGACTATCAATACTTCAGACTGGAATAAAGGCTTATATTTGGTAAAAATAAGCAATGGAAAACTGTCAACTACCCAAAAAGTAATCAAGTTATAATAGGCAAATGCGGGTAGTTATTAGTATTGTATTTCTGGCTTTTTTATCGGATTTGGTTGCCCAATATGGTGTGACTGATTCATTAAAAATGAGCAAAGAGTTGGATCAAATAGTAATAACTGCCCAATTTACACCTACAGATACAAGACAAACAGTCAACTCGGTCAGAGTTTTGAACCGCAAAACAATCGAACAGAAGTCGGCCATCAATCTTCAAGAATTACTACAGACAGAAACCAATATTCGTATTTCTCAGGATGCGATCTTGGGAAGTACCATAAGTATTAACGGATTGAAAGGTGAAAACCTAAAAATCCTAATAGATGGCGTGCCAATAGTAGGCAGATTAAATGGCAATATCGATGCTGGACAAATCCCACTTAACACCATTCAAAAGATTGAAATCATCGAAGGTGCGCAGTCACTCATTTACGGATCGGAAGCATCTGGTGGCGTCATCAATATCATCACCCGAAAAAGTCAACTTGCAGCTCTAGAAACCGAATTGAATACACAATATGAAAATAATGGGTTCAGAAGTCTTGCAGCCAGAGTTGGAATCTCAAAGAAAAAATGGCTTTTCCAACTCAATGGAAATGTTACACAATTTGTCCCAGTGACAGATACTACTATAGGACGAGATCAGCTATGGAATCCCAAAAAACAAAATTCAGTAAGAGGCTTGTTTAGATTTATGCCATCTGAAAGGTCAGATTTTCGTATATCGGCAAATCTTCTAACAGAAAGCGTCGATAATCTGGGCGAAAAGAAGCGAATCGTTTTTAAGCCGTATGCCTTTGATGACTATTATTTTACTGATCGATTTGATGTCAATCTTTTTGGCGAGCATTGGACAAAGTCAAAAAACCTGATCCAAGCTACTTTGGGTTGGAATACATTTAGTAGAATCAAAAATTCGTATAGGTTTGATTTTGACACTGCTTTCAATGAACTATTGGATGGCATGCAGGATACGACCACTGCATCAGGTATCATTACAAGATTAACTTATGCATCTGAAAAACAAGGCAAAAAATGGAACTATCTTCTTGGTTTGGAAAATTATTATGAACGGGCATCAGGTACAAGATTGCTGGATACGACGAGTGTAACACCTGGTCAGGCATACACCAATGATCTAGGTGTTTTTGGAAGTACAAAAATAATGATACTAGAAGGATTCACGCTTCAGACAGGCGCTAGATATACACATAATCTGCGATATGGCTCAGCTTTTACACCATCGACTTGGGTACTTTGGCAGCCCAAACTTCCATTTAAAATAAAGTCATCTTGGGCGTATGGTTTCAGGTCTCCAGCGATCAAAGAGTTGTTTTTTAGCTTCGTAGATGTCAATCATTTTGTAAAAGGCAATCCAAACCTTAAGCCAGAAAAGTCACTCAATCTTCGTACAGAAATTGTCATCAATACCATAAATTCTGGCAAAGCAACATTAAATTTGACAGCTGCTGGTTTCTATAATGTCGTAAGCAACCGAATCATTCTCACAGCATTAGGCCCTGTGCATTACGAATATAGGAATGTGGACAATTGGAAATCCAAAGGTGCTTCATTTAGAGCTAACTTAAATTATGGTGAATGGCTAAGTTTTCAATCTGAAGTCATTACTACCGGATTTCACAATCCAAATGATGGCGTACAAGCAGAAAAAGATGCATTTTTAGTATCATCAGATTGGTCAAATGACCTGAGTATTTCGATACCTGGCTCCAGAGTAAATTGGAATGTTTGGCATAAATTTACAGGCAAAACACCTTTTTTTTATAATCAGGATGGCACAACTTTACAAGGCTTTACGAATAGCTGGCATTTGCTAAATTCGGGTATCACCGTTCACTTTTTTGATAAGAAATTGAGATTTAATACAGGTGTAAAAAATATCTTTAATGTCAAGCAGCTTCAAGCGAATAATAATAACGGCATCCACATCGAAGCGAGCAATCAACAAAACCTACATTGGGGAAGAAATTTCTACGTTGGTATCACTTGGCAATGGCATAATTAATCCATTAAATTTTTGATTAAGCAGAGACAGGAGCCAGCGCTACTTTAAGTCCATCTACTTCTTCTGTAATCTTAATCTGACAACCCAATCTGGAGTTTGGTTTAACAAAAAAAGCTTGATCGAGCATGTTTTCTTCATCTTCAGACAATTCAGACAACTCATGATCACTCAGTACATACATATGACACGAAGCGCAAAGTGCCATGCCACCACAAGTACCTTCGACTGGTAAATCGTATGACTTGCAAACTTCCATCATATTCATAGCCATATCGGTAGGCGCCATTAATTCATGATCTACGCCTTCTCTATCAGTCACCGTAACGGTTATCATATTATCAGCCATAAAATTGATTGATCTTGTATTTGATGTTGCAAAATTAAGAATATGTAACAATCCAAAGGTGATAAAGGTTACTTAACACTTATGATGAATAAAGATCTGGCTATTTTGATAATTAAAGTGGAAGTATAGTTTTTTATTCATAATTCCTCAGAAACCTATTCTACCCAAAAATGCGAAGAGCCCAGGTAACTATATACAAGGGCTCTTTCGACTAAGGTCTCAAAATAAGAAAACTACATCTTTATAGAGCTATGCTATTATTCTATTATTGCGATGCAAATTTAATACATAGTACAATATTTGCAACTTAATCCTTAACGAAGAAACTTGGAATAAAGTTTCTATACATCGAAAAAATATATATATAAATTATTTTTAGGGTGCTATGAACTGACAATAAATGTCGTATATCTTAGAAAAAATATAAATATTAAGAGATTGTTAACTTTAAAAAAAATATCAGCAAACCGATTTTTTACAAAATAAACCGCTTAATCTTTGATTTTGACTCCCCAAAAGAACTCAAAAGTGCCCGGAACAGGAATCGAACCTGCATCGCAAGTACCGCAAACTTGAATTCTATCCATTGAACTACGAGAGCAATGCGAAAGCACCCTTTCGGGTGCGTTTCTTATTACTTAATTTCAAGAAGCTCTTGAATTTTTTCTTTATTGAAACCAATAACAATATCGTTTTCAATCTTAATTACCGGCACGCCAAGCTGACCTGTCATTTCTACCATTTCTGCACGCTTTGCTTGATCTTCAGCAACATTATAATTTGTATATTCAATATTATTGTCAGCAAAATAGTGCTTTGCAAGATCACAAAAATGACACGTCGGCGTTGAGTAAATTTCTACTTTTTTCATATACCTTTATACTACACAAAAACCAAAGATTATGCGAGTTTGTATTTTAAGCCCTATACTCTTCGCACAATGCTTTAAAAACTGTGTCGCGAGCACATAATTCATCAATAGTCCCCATATCAACAATACCCCCATTTTCAAATCGAACAATATAATCAAAATATTTAAGTAAATTGAGTTTGTGAATAGAGGCAATGATTATTGTGTCTTTGTATTGTTCAAAGATATTTTTATATATAGTAATTTCATTTTCTGGATCTACTGAGCTTGTGGACTCATCAAGAAGAATGATGTTTTTTTCATGCGCAAACAAAAGCGCCCGTGCGAGAGCAAGACGTTGCTTTTCCCCACCGGAAAGATTAACCCCTTTTTCATTCACTACCGATTCAAGACCTTTAGGTAACCTACTGAGAGTACTCGCAAAACGCGCACTCTCTACAAACTGCATAATGTATTCGTCGGTATACTCAACTCCAAATGTAATGTTTTCACGTATTGAAGCAGAAAATAGTTCTGGGTCCTGA
>CALFYH010000220.1 GCA_937952155.1 uncultured Saprospiraceae bacterium | reverse complement strand
GAAACCAAATAATAAGTAAAATGACTAAATAAAGCAGGTTGCGCTTCCAATAGTCCTTGAGATTTTTATTCGACATAATGATTTAATATATTGGTGATTTAATGATTTATAAGAAAATATGTGTCTGCAATCTTACTTGCTGCATTTTGCCATCAGCTTGTGTAGCTGCTGGTACATCTCGATAATCACCAGTAACTTGATGATATTCAAGTGTTACCTTGGCATTGTGTCCATTTATGAAATAATTCACACCAATGTCAAGGCCTGTTACAGGATCCTTGTACCCTTCAAAATCTGCTGATTGGTAAGCTACATAAGGCATGAATGAAGTGTTTTTAATTTTATATCCTACATGCCCATAAAATACATTGCCTGTTCCGCCCCATCTACTTAGGTATTTATCACCATAATTGAAGTTAGTGAATGATAAATAGGCATTTAGACAATCACCACCTTTTAATGGAGCATCATAAAATGCATCAACTGCAAGGTGAGAAACATTCTCATGAGTTTTATCTGATTCCCTATACATGCCATTGGGATGCGCAAAAAATCCAGCGCCAACAGCAAATACTTTTTTCGAACCAAGGTAAGAACCAACATTAAAAGGCAAAACGGTGGACTCGGCATCTTTAAAATTGTACCTAAAGTAGCCTTCAATGATGGTATTTCCAGTAGGATTATTATCTTTATCTAATTTGGAAGAACCATTGTATGTCAGACCACTTGATTCAGTGCCGAAGTCCTTACCTGCGCCTAATGCATTTGCTGGATTCAATGGATTATTCACAGCAAGGCGATAGTCAAACTTACCAATTTCACCTTTAGCATAAATTCCTAAATGACGAGCAAACTGATCAGTAACACCAAGAGAATGCCAATGTGTAAAAGGTCTTGGATTATCCATGGTCATAAAGTTGAGCGTACTTTGACTTGCCAATCTTGTCAGTCCTTTCCAATAATGCAAACCTGTTCCCAGATAGAATTTTTTATTGATTACTTTAAATTCTGTCCAAGCATCATGCAAAAAGAACTGCGGTCCGTTACCTCCATTTCCAAGACCATCCAAATTAGTTGGAGAAAGATTGTTCAATCCAATGTGTGATAATATTAAAAATCTAGAAGAAACTTGTGCATAGGCCAATATTCTGCTCCGCCTAGCAAAAGAAGTAACTTGTAATTTAGAATCTTCCACCGCTAGATTGCTCGTTTGAGCCCATTGTTGGTGCCAAATGATAAATCGAACGTATTTTGATCCTGATTCATTTAGTTTCAATGTTAATGGTTTGTAGGAATGGTCCTCTTCAGCTGCTGGGGCAACTTGTGCACTCAACGTAAAACTAGCACTAAAAACTAGGAGAAAAGCAAAAAGCTTGAGTTGGTTCATATTCATTTTTGATTGCTTTGATGATTTACTAAAAATTAAAAAAATACATATATTCATATATAGATGCGAATATATATAGATATCTATATACGTTGTATATTTATTTTAATGAATTTTATAAAAAATAATAATTTATTGAATATTTTATCAGATCTAAGAATAATAATTGGTAATAATATTAATAAATTACATTTTATTTTGTATAATCAATTATAAAATCAGGAGTAAAACTTGAAGTTCAAAAAGGTTTTGAAAAACTACCAATTGAACAATACAATGGAAATGATAATTTGATGTTTAATTCTTAGGGAGTGAGCAAACTTTTAACAATGTTATAATATGCAGGATTTGCCAAGGAGTAAAATGAATTTTTACCATCTCTGGTTACCTTCACAATATCCTGATTTTTCAGAATGCGAAGATGGTGGCTTGCGACAGCTTGTTCAATTTGTAGTTTTTCATGAATATCTGTAACAGAAAGTTCTTCATCTCGATGTAATAAATCGACAATCACAAAGCGTATGGGATGCGCTATTGCTTTTAACTTTTCTGTCGAATCTTCAAGGAATTCTATGTCGAAATGTGTATTCATGCTAAATAAATAATAAAATCAATATACAAATATATATATTTAAATACGTATATTAGCCATATTGTTTCAAGAATAAAATGATTCTTAATACACTTTTATCAAATATTAAATATTTTTAAACCAGCTTTAGAAATAATGATCAATCGCTGAAATTTTCAGTGGATAAAAATCATTTAATTATTAATTTAAATACTTCTTCCGAAGTTGTTGCTGTTGTGTAATTGATTTAGATTTTAATTTTGTTTTTAATTTATCTATATCTGTTAATGATACTATTGATTTCAGCTCTATTTGCTTTTCACTTCTAAGGTTAATTTTTAAACCCATTTTTGAGAGGTCACTTAGTACCGACTTAAACTCATTACATGTTACTTTCATTTCATGTAATTTGACCTTTTCCTGATCAGTACTTAAGTCTTCCTTCTTTTCAGGTAT
>CALFYH010000219.1 GCA_937952155.1 uncultured Saprospiraceae bacterium | reverse complement strand
TATGTCACCGGTATGCGGTTGAGTGAGGCTATCCATGTATGTCTTACGGACATCGATTCAGATAGGATGCAGATCCGGATTAATAAAGGAAAGGGAAACAAAGACAGGATGATCTTAGTCCCCCAGGTGTTGATTGACGTGCTGCGAGCGTATTACAAAATCGTAAGACCGGAAAAGTACTTGTTCAATGGATTAGTAAAAGGTCAGGTGTTATCCCCCAGATCAGTACAATTGATGATGAGCGAGGCAAAAAAGAAGGCGGGAATACAGAAAAAAGGATCCATTCACACCTTACGGAACTGTTACGCTACACACCATTTAGAAAATGGCACAGATTTGGTATTCTTACAAGAGCAGATGGGTCATAAAAATCTGAGAACTACTATTAAATATATTGGTCTATGTGTAGAACGCAAGCGGTACATCCAACATCCAATCCAGACCATGCCGATGGGACTGCATCAGGGGCTGGCATTGGTGAGCTGTTCAGACAGTGGGGACAGGCGTATATCAACACCTATAAGCCTTGTAAACAACACATCAAACTAATCAAATCAATTCAGGTATGCCGTACACCGGCGTTGGGTGGCGTAGTGATGGTGTGTAAGGATTGTGGAGCGCGGCATTATATCTATAAGAGTTGTGGACATAGTCATTGTATGCTGTGCCAGAGTATAAAGCGGGAGCAATGGATGGATAGGCTCAATCAGCGGTTATTGAAAGTGCCATACATACATACCACCTTTACGATACCGCATCAGCTCAATGGCTTGTTTCGGATGAACCAAAAAGTATTATACGGAGCATTGATGAAAGCTTGTTGGCAGACGGTGAAGGTAGTGTCAAGTGCACAGGGGTACACACCCGGTATGACCAGTGTATTGCATACCTTTGGATCGGACATGAAGTATCACATACACGTGCATGCCTTGATAAGCTTAGGAGGGGTAGACCAGACCGGACAATGGCAATACCCACACAAAAAGAATAAAATAGCGTCCTTCCGGGTACTATGTTCGACCTTTAAACAAATGATGATATCCCAGATACAACAATTAGAAAAAACAAACCAACTCCGTTATCATCTACCTGTAGAGGAAATGCTAAAAGAAGTAGCAAAAGTCAGATGGGTAGTGCACAGTACCAGACCTACGATGGATACCACAGTAATCCAGAGTTATCTGGCACGCTACATCAACCGTACGGCCATCAGCCCATCGAGGTTGAAGTATCTGCCACAGCAGCATGAAGTACACATCCTTTACAATGATTATAAGCATCAACAAAGCGGTTTAGCAGCACCCAAGGCCATCAAAGTAATGTCGCCATTAGAAGCGATACATCAGATGTTACAGCACGTATTGCCGCTTTATTTTAACAAAAGCCGACATTATGGAATACATCGACATGGCACAAAAGTCAGGAAACAGATCTCTAACCAACTAATCAATCATGGTGCGATTATCCGGACGGTATTTGAGATACTCAGGCAGCTATTGAAAATAGACGTATTTGCGTGTGAGCATTGTGGATCGATGGACTTTATTAAAGATATCATCGCTCAAGACGACAGCTACCTTTTATCCTACCATCAAAACAGGGCACCGCCGGCATCTTTAGCCTTGCATGCCGGAAGAAGTTCAAACCCCACCGTGCATCCTATTGCCCAAAAAGGAGTATCTCACGCAGCAAATCCTCAAATCTGATAAAAATCTCCTGCATACATAGCATATTCACCTACTCTTTACTATATTTGTGTTGAAAGCAACCGCATCATACAAAAAGGAGATTCGTGATAGTACACTATAGCAAGTCCGGCTTCGTCCAACTTGAAATTTTGATCGGCATGTACAGGCGGGCAGATACTTGTAGTATAAAGCCAATCAATATTCCTTAGAGTTATAGCCAATTAAGATAAATGAGACGCATACTTCAAATAATATTAACCATTTTGGCTATTGTAAATGTAAGTATAGCTCAGAATGGATTGGAATGTTCAATTAATTTTCCTGACACACTTCTGTTAGGGCAGTCGATGTATTTTGAATATTCAATTCATAATAGGTCTAAAAAACCAATTACAATATATTATGATCCGTATGGACAGAACTATAATAATTTAAGAAGAGATGAGTCATTCATCGTAAAAGTTTATGATTCAAATAATAATCTTATGCCATTAAAAAAATCAATTCAAGATGAAATGATAATGGTTAGTAGGCGTGTGGGTTATCATGAACTCTTGTCTGGAGATTCATTAGTATTTATACATTGGATAGATGATTGGGTTGAGTTGGATCGCCCTGACGAATATTCAGTGCAATGCACCAAAGAATTTAGAAAATTTAAAAAAAACAAAAAGGGAATACTAGTAACTGCTAACTGTATCTCATCATTTGTTGCAGTAGCTTACGACTCTATAAAATTAGCCAATAATATACACGATATTTGGTTAAAAGCTACTCAATATAAAGAATATCCACCCCTTATACAATTAAATCAAACTCATAAGGAATTTGAAGGTCGAAGTGCCCAAAGAATGGCTGATTATTATTACCATGAAAATCACCTGAAACTTTTATGTAGATTAAAGTCTGAACAGATTATCCCCTACTTAGATCAAATAATGTCAACATCTATAAACACAGAGCATATTCAATTGGCGATGAAAGGTCTGTCAAAGTTTAATAGGAATAAAGATGTTTTTAATATCATATCTAAACCTTTTCAATACGAAGAGTTAAGATTCAAGTCAGTAGTTACAAGAGAAGAACTGCTTGAAGGTGTTTTAAGTAATTTAAAGCATTCTTCACTTCATTACCTTTCCAACTTCGAAGATTCTCTTTTAGTTCCTTTTATGGTAAAACATCAGAATGACAAGTCTTTTTCTGTAAGATTATATATTATGCAACAACTCTACAACAGAAAAAGTCAATATTCCTTAGAAAATCTTAAGGCCAGTCTCAATGATCCAAATGCAACTATTAGAATGGAAGCAAATAGATTAATAAAAATGTATGATCTTGAAAAAAAAGAGTAACTGGCTATAACAATGTACATCATGCCATACTCGCTATCGCTTCGTCCAGCAGATGTACTAGCCGTTAGTCACAATCATGAGAATAGATAGTAATAATATAGAAAATTGGCTAAACGAGATGGACTATTTTGAATTCTCAAAACTATTGGGGGTTACCAATAATCCTTTAACTATAATTTTAGGCTATCCATCAGAAGATATAATAGGCAAATACAATAGAATAAGAATAAGTCCAATTGAAGTCAAAAAATAGAAGTACAAAGAGACAAAGAAATTCTTTCCATCAGAAACAACTGACATTAGACAAATAGACTTATTAAAAGAGATTGACAATACTATAAATCTTCGTTTTATACATTCTTTTGCTGAAGTTCGGCTTGAATGTAAACAATTAGAAACAGAAGAATTAAGCCCAATTGAAATAAAGCCAAAGTTAAATTTTAATGAAACATGGGTTACTTTATCAGCACCAAATAAAAACCTAATCAAACCAACAGAATGGTTGAAAATTCTAAAAGAACGACAATTCGATGTATCATTTAGACTTTATGGTGGTGAGCCCAAGGATGTTAATCTAGTTCCAGAAGATTACACTGGATATTTTCTTGCCAAGAATGATAGAATTAAAGAAAATGTACGAGCTGATTAGGCCTAAAATTTGCATTCCAGTACACGGTGAACCTGTTCACATCCACGAACATGTAAAATTAGCTAAAGCTAGCGGAATAAAGAAAACAGTTGTAGTGGAGAATGGGAGCGTTGTCTTACTCGACGAGAAAGATCCTAAAATAATAGATACTGTAGAAAATGGGTATTTGGCAGTTGATGGAGATTATTTACTCCCTGATTCTTCCCCAATTTTTAAAATGCGACGCAGAATTCGCGATTCCGGTATTGTGGTCGCATCGATAATAGTTAATGGGAAAGCAGAACTTGTAACCAAACCTTTAATAGTAATGCCTGGCCTCCTTGACCCAAAAGAGGATGAGGACTTTTTAAATTCTATTACCCGGGAAGTGGCAGAAACATTGCATAAACAAAGGAAGCAATCTAAGGGAAGATTATTAATCGACGAAATACAGGAATGCGCCAAGTCAGCAATTAGGCGGATATTA
>CALFYH010000218.1 GCA_937952155.1 uncultured Saprospiraceae bacterium | reverse complement strand
TATCAAATTTACAGGCTTTGTGATTTTAGATCTACACCCTTTTTTATTATCCACTTCAAGACTAACTTGGTACACCTTTGATTCCGAAAAGGAAACAACATCTGGGTTTGGTTTTGTAGAGTTGGTGCCATTATCAAAATTCCATAAGTAAGCATAATCTGGATTGGTGACGCCTGTATTTTTGAAGGTAACCATAGTAGGATATGAGCAAGTAGGATCTATTTTAGCAATGGTAAAATCAACATTTTGTTTATCTTGTATATTGATGAAATCTTCAAAAGTATGGGCAGTATTGCATTGTTGGATTTTTGTTTTGACAGAGAGCGTCACGCTAAAAATTCCAGTTTCTGTATAAGTATTAAGCGGATTTGAAGATGTACTTCCTTTGCCATCTCCAAAATCCCATAAATATTCAAGTGGTAAAAGACTATTTGAATAGGAAGTAATATCTGTAAAATTTATAGATATCGGTGCACATCCTTGATAGTTATCCACAGTAATTTTAAGCGATAATTCTGGTAATATTCTTATATTTACTGTTGCGACCAAGGTATCTGCATTTTTCAATGTTACCTTGTATAATCCTTCTTTTGTATATACATGATTTGGATTAAGAAGGTTGGATGAAGCACCGTCATTGAAGTCCCAAACCACTTTGTTTAAACTGGGATTTGGGCTTTTAAAACGTACAAGCAAAGGAACACAACCTACTGTGTCGCTTGCTATCTGACTGGATGCGAGATGTGTGAAATGTAAAAACCCAATGACGAAAATGAAATATTTTATTTGTTTCATGGTTACCAAAGTTTAGTAGGTGCGTTTAAAAAATTATTTGCCATTTTTTCATATTGTTCAGTAGTGAAAAAACAATGGGCACAAAAGAAGTGAGACATAAAATTGCCTAATTCCATCTTGTAGTAATCACCATTTGCGTCAAAAGAATTGCCATAGTATTCACAGGTTTTTTTGTCATGAAAAACTTCTATTGCAGCTGGTGTATCACAAATCATATCTCCAGTGGTAGCACAGTTACTGCCATCTACTTGTTCAAAGCCAAACTTATTTTCAAAAATATGGTGAAGCCCAAAAGTATGACCCAATTCATGTACTAATCCGACACCACTTTTGGGTAGGAATATGGCAGCTGAATCTATACTCGAAATACCGTTGAAAAAAGAAAAGGAATTGGTTTGTTCGCTGATCACAAAATCAGAATAATAGATATTTATTCTTCGTTTTTTCTGAAACCTTGTAAATAATAGCTCGATTTCGTCTTTTGCATTTATTTCATTGAATGAATAATCTCTTACAGTATCAGTTTTGCAATAATCAAAAGATATACACAATGGTTCGAATGCCTTATTGGCCTCCGCTAGGTGGGCTTTGATTTTTTCATCCGAAATCCCTGGCTGTCGCAAAGAGTCTAAAATGATGTGGACATACACATAAAATTTCCTTTCTATGCAGGGCAAATTTCTATCTCTGGTGTATAGTACTTCTTGGGCTTGCATACTTGTGCATCCTAAGATGGTTGTAATTAGTAAACTTAAGACTATTTTCATAATGATTTAATTTTTAAAGGCTTGGACAAAAGATGATGGGCTTGGTTTTAGGGATGATGTTTTTGTGGATAATGTAATAGGCACCTAGTTCTAAAGCTCCTGGGTTTTTCAATATAGATGCAGATGCTGCAGTCAAGAAGTCAAAACAAAAACTTACATATAGTTTGTCAGATTTGTAACCCAAAATAAGATTTGCCGATTCTTGCCATCTGTATGCTAATCCTGTGACAAAATTCCACGATTTATCTGGAGCAATTTTCCAATCTGTCATCATTTGGGTGTTGATATTTGATTGGCCTTCTGACTTAGTATAATAAACGCTGGGTGCCAATGTTATCATCGGATTTATGACTTGTCTATATCCTGTAGAGAGATTTAATCGACTTCCCCATTTTATATTTTGAAGTGTACCTGCTGAAGTAAACTTAGGTGAATTGAGTCGCACCATGGCAATTCCGATATTGAATTGTTGTTTTTTCGAAATTACGGAATTTAAATAGATTCCAGCACTTTGATATAATGCTTTCGAATTCAAGTCGGCGAAGCTCTTTTTGTCTGGATCAGCAATACCTAAGATTGTTGCTTCACTTTTATATTTATTTGGGTCTGAGAAAAGTGATGCATAGCCCAAACTTCCACCTAAACTAATGGTGTTTTTTTGTTTTTTTCCTAGTGGCATGTGGTAACCCAGCATTAGATCTCCATTTGCAGCATTGAGCGATAAGCTTCCAGATTTATCATATATAAAATTAACGCCTACACCTATCCAGTGTTTTTTATTTAATGGAGAATTTATATTTGTTTGAATTCCAGCTAAAGCCTGTTCATAAGTTCTCTCGTACTGTGTCCTGAATGAACATTGAATTTTGTAATGGCCTAAAAACTGACCAGTCATAGCGGGATTAAAGAAGTTACTCGTAGTTCTGTAATCGGTCATGTGTATATCCTGACCAGATAAACACATTATAGACATTATCCAAAATAGAAGCGGTAGGAAATAGGGTGTCTTCATGTAAAAATTTCTTTTATAAAGGTAAAGCTAATAATTATTCTTCACCAATAAAATAAATCTTACAATAATTGTGAATAATGTAATTTATGGAGACATTTTAGGAAGATCATGACCAATCGTATAAGGTTGGTTCCATTTTTTAATTTTCCTTTATTCAATCAATGCTATATGCAATGGAAGTGATTCATCATTTTATATGAAAATAACCAATTGACCATCCAAAAATGGACATAGTATCAATTGGTTATTATAACATTAAATATCTTTATTAATTGTACTTGCCATAAATGGCCGTAACAAATGGACCATTCAAAAACTCTTGAGTAGAGAGTTTACTTTGCAAAATGGTGCCTTTCCACTTATTTTTTAAAAGCATGTGCGCAACCTCACAGAGTGGCGCTGCTGTCGTAGTTTGGATAGCTCTAAGTCGCTGATTTCCTACAAAAGAAGGCTTTATTTTATATGATTTCTCTTTTCTGCGCAGTCTGCCATTGCTGTCTTTGCCTTCTACTGAAGCATAAACGACAACGACATCATCCTCCACACTCGGTATATTTTCCAGCATGATATTTTCTAATGCCTTGATTCTGTTTTCAGAATTGATGATTGTGGACATGGTGTTTTTAACCCATTGATAGTGACCAGGATATCTCAAAGTTTTATAATCAAGATCTTTTACCTTGCCAGCGAATGCATCCGGGAAATCTGCTGCGCCACCAGATGTGAAATTATCTTCATATTCATCACCGTCGATAATAATTCTCTCTAGACCCGATAGGGCAGGGACATTCATTTTTTTGAAATTTCTGACTATCTCAGCATCTTTTAAATATTCTGTAGCAACACCAATCGGACTCCAAGTAAATGCATAGTAATGTGGTGAAGGTGCGTTTTTACTTATAGCTCCAACTTTCATATGCATGCTATTCACAATTTCTACATTGAAATCATCACAAAATTCTTCATACAATCTATGCGCCAAAATATTGATAAATCCAGGAGCCAATCCCGTTTGCAATACAAAAGCGGTATCAGCATCTTTGGAGATAGAAATCACATCTTTGGTTTCTTGAACATACTCTGTAAGATTTGCATAGTGGCAGTGATGTTGTTTTGCCAAAGCAGCCATTCTAGGCGCCTGACTACCAGGTAAGCAATCCAAGATTATATCACATTGAGCCAAAACATTATCCAATTGGTCGTTGCTTCCTTCAAGTGGCATTAATATTCCAGTCAAACTCGCTTTGCCTGTACAACCTTTCTCTACAAAGTGAATGGCCTGATCTAAAGCAGATTGGGAGATATCGCCGAAAAAAATACTGCTTTCCATGACTTTAGATTCGGACAAAATCAAACCAGCTGCCTGTCCGATGCCTCCGCTACCGGCAATAAAAATCTTTGCGTTCATACTTTATTTGTGTTTCTTATTAATTTGGTTAAGGTATCATTTTTGGTGCGACAAAGATATTAAATTTTGTTCTGCAAGTGATATTATGTGATTTTAATCATGGTTTTTTTTTGGTGCTTTGCGTATTCCTAAATGTATGATTTTCAATAACATGTTAAATTATTATCATATAACAACAATATGTAAATTATATAAAATTGATTTTTATTTAAAAATACATTACAATAATTTGTAATATGTAAAAATCGTTACTATCTTTGCAGGACAATTATGCAGCACAAATCCAAAATGACATCCCAATAGGCACGTCATTATTGTATAGGAAGTAGTTAAACTGTATTGTGAGAATATCACACATGGCATCATCCGAAAAAATGTGCATACGCGAATTGAAGTAGTGTATTTATTTTTAAAACCGATTTTTTGAAATATGGGTGTCAAAAAACAAAAACCGAAAGATCCCGCCAGATCCCGATTCAACTGGCGCGATGAAAGATTACCAAAAATTGCCGGAGTCATTTTGATTCTCGCCGCGATTTATCTAGCTATCGCCTTTGTATCATACTTATATACGTGGAAGATGGACCAAGATAAGGTCTTGAAATTTTCATGGGGTATGTTGATTCAAGGTGACCTTAGTGTTCAAAACTGGCTTGGTAGGCTAGGAGCTATTATTTCTAATATGTTTTTCTACTGGGGATTTGGGTTACCATCGATGATCGTAGTCGTACTTTTGATAAGATTAGGACTAGATTTGATTAGACAAAAATCACTCGTACCTTTTATGATCTTTGCCAGAAATTCTTTTGTGATTATGGCATTTTTCTCCCTATTATTGGAATTTACATTTCGAAGGTCAGAATTTACTTGGGGCGGAGCTTTTGGCGAGAGTACTTGCTTTTGGTTGACAAATTTTATTGGTCAAATAGGCTTGTTTTTCTTGCTTATATTTACAATGGGCGCATACTTTATGTGGCGTTTCAATCCAAGTTTCGAACATGTCACATTCAGCAATCCTTTAGCCAATTTAAATTTCAGTATGCCGAGTGTGGATTTCTTTAAGGGAATGGAAGACAGTGACATCAAACCAAAGAAACAAAAATCAGCGGTCGAAAATCTGACGGATGAAATAGAAGGATTATTCGTTCAGAAATCAAAACCAGCTGAAAATAAAGAACATCAAGCGCCTGGCGTTGTGATAAACAGAGACTTTGATGCAGAAAAAGCACCAAATGGCCATGAATTGGAATTTGAATTGCCAGCAGTACCAAAGGCTGCTCCAGTTTCTACAATGACTGACCTTGAGCTTGATTTTGACGAAGTAGCTCCAAAAGATGATTTTAAAGAATATGGCCCTATGCCTGATGGATTGGCTAAAGTACCTGTAGCGCCTGAATCACACATCGAAGCCATCAAGTTGGAAGATGATATGGAGCCTTATGATCCTACGTTGGATTTGTCAAGATATAAATTTCCTACGCTAGATCTTTTATTAGAATATGCAGATCAAAAAGTAGAAGTAGATAGGGCAGAACTTGAAGCCAACAAAGACCAAATCATCGCTACATTATTGAATTATAAGATAGAAATAACAAAAATACGCGCTACTATCGGGCCTACAGTTACATTGTATGAAATTGTACCAGCTCCAGGAGTCAAAATTTCAAAAATCAAAAACCTTGAAGATGATATCGCTTTGAGTCTTTCGGCGCTAGGTATTAGGATCATCGCACCTATTCCTGGTAAGGGTACAATCGGTATCGAGGTACCAAATAAAAACAAACAAACTGTTTCACTAAAAGAAGTATTATTATCAGAGAAATTTACACAGTCTAAAATGGCTTTGCCTATCGCTTTAGGTAAAACGATCTCAAATGAAGTATTTGTTGCTGACCTTGCTAAAATGCCACATTTGCTTGTAGCAGGAGCAACAGTACAAGGTAAATCTGTAGGTATCAACACCATATTGATGTCATTATTGTATAAGAAGCATCCATCGCAAGTAAAATTGGTTTTGATAGACCCTAAGAAAGTTGAACTTTTCCCATATGGGCACTTAGATCAGCACTTTTTGGCTTTCTTGCCAGATCAAGATGAACCTATCATTACAGAGACAAGCAAGGTGATCAATACCTTGAACTCGCTTTGTATAGAAATGGATAATAGATACGACTTGCTTAAAAAGGCCAGAGTTCGTAACTTAAATGAGTATAACGAGAAGTTTACAGAGCGTAAGCTTAGCCCTAAAGAAGGACATAAGTTTTTGCCTTATATTGTGCTTGTGATTGATGAGTTTGCAGACTTGATTATGACTGCAGGTAAGGAAGTTGAATTGCCTATTGCTAGATTGGCACAGTTGGCCAGAGCAATTGGTATTCACTTGATTATCGCTACGCAAAGGCCATCGGTGAATATCATAACGGGTATCATCAAAGCCAATTTCCCTGCGAGATTAGCATTTAAAGTGACATCAAAAATCGATTCGCGGACTATTCTCGACGGTGGCGGCGCCGACCAATTGATCGGAGCAGGAGATATGTTATTGTCCATAGGTAGTAATAATGTGCGACTACAATGTGCATTCGTAGATACACCTGAAGTAGAAAATGTGATCAAGCATATCGCTGACCAACAAGGATTTCCTGAGCCATTCTATTTGCCTGAATACAAAGGCGATGATGAAGGTGGTATGGGTACTTCTGATCTGAAAGCTTCAGATTTGGACGAAAATTTTGACGATGCAGCAAGACTTATTGTTGGTTCGCAACATGGATCTACATCACTTATCCAGCGCAAGATGCAGCTTGGATATAATAGAGCAGGTCGTATCATGGATCAGATGGAGCAACTCGGTATTGTAGGACCTGCACAAGGTAGTAAGCCTAGAGAAGTATTGTTTTACTCAGTAGATGAATTGAATAATTTCCTAACAGCTTTAAGGAATAGATAAATTATTTTTGTTTTGACCCAGAAATGCCCGGAATGATGTATGTTGTTTCGGGTGTTTTTATTTTAATCTTTTCTATAAAGATTCCTTATTATTAGTGACAATGTTTAAAAAAATGTATATTTGAACTATAAATAGAAATTATTGTAATTTTAACATTTATTCGCAACATGAATATCCACACTGCAGATGGCCATCGAGTTATACACAGAGTGATAAAGTTATAAAATATGAAAGGGCTTTTGGTATCTATTGTTTTATTTCTAAATATGTCGTGTTTTGGTCAGAAAAATGATTATGTTTGGATAATAGGAGGCAATTCTGTAAATCACCTGTATAATGGATTTCAGTGGGGTACTGCGATTGCAAATTTTAAGCAAGATCCAGTAAGCTTTGAATTTGATAATAGAATTACCATGGATTGATCAGGTACCAATAGCATAGTTTCAGATAACACTGGTAAACTAATGATGTACAGTAATGGTATGTATGTTCAAAATTACCTTCATCGCGACAGTCCTGGTTTAGATACGATATCATATAGCTTTCATTGGGAAAATTTTAATTATCACAATTATTTACCTGACGGGTCGGATTGGAAGTCTGGCTTGTCAGGTAATCAGTGGATTCTTATGATACCTGATCCTAGTAATGCTAGTGCATATTATATATTTCACCCTTATGTGGAATTATCTAATGGACCTTCATATCTGGCACATTTTATGATGTCGAAGGTTATTTTTGATGATCAAGCAGGTGAGGGAAGGACCGTCTTTAAAGATAGTATAGTAAATTCTGGGATTTTCCAATGGGGATTAACAGCTGTTCGACATGGAAATGGTCGTGACTGGTGGCTTATTCACGGTACAAAGTATAATCTGACTTATGATATCTACCTTTTGGGCCCAGCAGGCATTCATTTGCACCATCGAG
>CALFYH010000217.1 GCA_937952155.1 uncultured Saprospiraceae bacterium | reverse complement strand
ATCAGGAGAAAACAAACGTATCCTTGAGTCTTGGAGTTCAAAAAAAGGAAATTATGCATCAGACGAATTTATTTATAAAGTAAGAGGTAAAGAAATTAAAATCATTCCGTTTACACGCTCTCTTTCACAAACCAAAATACCGAAAGTATGTCTTCCATCTTATAAGGATTGGGGAGACATTCTCAAATGGAATCTACAGGAAAACGTACCAGGTGAATTTCCCTATACTTCAGGAGTTTTTCCATTCAAGCGTCAAGGTGAAGATCCAACACGTATGTTTGCTGGCGAAGGCGGACCAGAGCGAACCAACCGAAGATTTCATTATGTTTCTATAGGTATGCCCGCAAAAAGACTATCAACTGCTTTTGATTCTGTAACGCTTTATGGCGAAGATCCCGATTACAGACCTGATATCTACGGAAAAATCGGTAATTCGGGCGTGAGTGTATGTTGTCTTGATGATGCAAAAATTTTGTATTCTGGTTTTGATTTGTGTGATCCAGCTACTTCGGTTTCGATGACGATCAATGGGCCTGCTGCAACTATTTGTGCTTTCTTTATGAATGCAGCCATCGATCAGCAATGCGAAAAATACATTCTGGAACACAATCTTGTTCATCTTGTAGAGCAGAAATTATATGATCGATATGAAGCTAATGGATTAGAACGGCCAAAATACAAAGGCTCGTTACCTGAAGGAAATAATGGACTTGGGACCTTATTGCTGGGAATTACTGGGGACGAAGTCTTGCCACCTGATATCTACACTACACTCAAAACACAAGCTTTGAGTGCAGTCAGAGGTACTCTCCAAGCCGATATCCTCAAAGAAGATCAAGCGCAAAACACATGTATCTTCAGTACTGAATTCTCTTTAAGACTCATGGGCGATGTACAGCAATATTTCATTGGTCACAATGTGCGAAATTTTTACTCTGTATCTATCTCAGGCTACCACATAGCAGAAGCTGGAGCCAATCCTATTTCGCAACTGGCATTCACACTTTCTAATGGATTTACCTTTGTGGAATATTATCTAAGTCGAGGAATGCACATTGATGATTTTGCACCAAATCTATCCTTTTTCTTTAGCAATGGTATAGATCCTGAATATGCTGTCATCGGAAGAGTGGCACGGCGCATTTGGGCAAAAGCTATGAAATACAAATATGGAGGCAATGCAAGATCACAAATGTTGAAATATCACATTCAGACTTCAGGACGTTCTCTTCACGCTCAGGAGATTGCCTTTAATGATATTCGTACCACACTTCAAGCGCTGTATGCTATCTATGACAATTGTAATTCTCTCCATACAAATGCCTATGATGAAGCCATCACCACACCAACCGAAGAAAGTGTTCGTCGTGCGATGGCTATTCAACTTATTATAAACAAAGAACTTGGAATGGCAAAAAATGAAAATCCCATTCAAGGTTCATTTATTATAGAAGAACTCACTGATCTTGTAGAAGAAGCGGTACTTTCTGAATTTGATAGAATTACAGAACGTGGCGGCGTATTGGGTGCAATGGAAACCATGTACCAAAGAAGCAAAATTCAGGAAGAATCACTTTATTATGAAACTTTGAAACACACTGGAGAATTTCCAATAATTGGTGTGAATACATTTTTGTCCAATGAAGGATCTCCGACAATCATTCCATCAGAGGTAATCAGAGCAACAGAAGCTGAAAAAGAATCCCAAATCCATACAGTAGAAAATATTAAAAAATCCAATCACCAAAAGCTAAATACCAGATTGATTTCTTTACAAAATGCAGCCATCAAAAATCAAAATCTATTTGAAGAACTGATGGAAACATCCAAGGTCTGTTCACTAGGGCAAATCACTAATGCTTTGTATGAAGTTGGTGGTAAGTACAGAAGAAATATGTAATTTTGAAAATAATTTATTCGTGCCGATACACCAAAATAATTTAATCATGCATCTATTAGGCAAGCTCAGAATGCTGAGTGACCGGAGTTATCTTATTTTGGCTATTTTCTGGACCATCTTTACTATTTATTTATCATTGATTTCAGCCAGAGAAGCCTCGAAGTTTAATATCTGGGATATTGTAGGTATAGACAAATTGGGTCATTTTGCATTTTATACGATCTTTTCATTTTTATGGTGTATGGGCCTAGCCCAAAGACAAACAGACAAAAAAAATATTTTATTTTTTTCAGTTTCATTTGGTGTATTTATGGAAATTTGTCAACTTTACCTTTTCAACGGAAGATCTTTTGAACTCTTTGATATTTTAGCCAATATTATGGGTTCATTTGTCGGTGTGATATTATTTAAAATATTTATTAATTAACAACTTATGTTCAAAGAATTAGAAGTCTCAGGCACAGGAGTAGCTCTTACTTTTTTGGGTCTCATACTTTTGACGATTGGGTTGATCATATACTTCCGAAGGAGGTACCGGTCATACGACACCCAAGCGTTGATAGATGCAAACAAAAATGTAAAGTCTATTGAACTCAGCAGCCGAACCAAATATCCTGAAATGGATGTTTTTAAAAATTCGGGTAGCTTTTTTAATTATGGTATAGCAGCAGCTGTTGGATTATCGCTTGCAGCCATGAGTTGGACCACATATGAAAAGAAAATTGTTGTGGATCTACAAGACTTAGTGTTGGAAGAAGAAGTAGAAGTGGATATCCCACGTACTGCTGAGCCGCCACCGCCACCGCCACCACCGCCACCACCGGTAATTCAAGAGGTACCAGATACGGAGATTATCGAAGACAAACCAGAATTTGTTGATAACTCTGTACAAGAAGA
>CALFYH010000216.1 GCA_937952155.1 uncultured Saprospiraceae bacterium | reverse complement strand
CAATCTATGGGTATTATGTTCGGAAAGGTCAAAGGTGGATTAGCTCTTTCGGTTGTATTGGTTGGTACTTTGCTCGCAGCATCTACTGGGATTGTAGGAGCAACAGTCATATCTATGGGTCTGATCAGCTTGCCATTTATGCTTAAGAAAAATTATTCTGTTGGTTTGGCTACAGGCGTCATTGCTAGTGCTGGTACATTGGGACAAATTATTCCACCATCTGTAGTGTTGGTGCTTTTGGGTAGTGTACTCAATGTTCCAGTTGGTGATTTGTTCAAGGCAGCCATTATACCAGGATTTATGCTGGTTGCCTCTTATATCCTATACATTCTTGGATATGCATACTTTTTTCCTGAACGCGCACCTGCGATTCCTGAAGATGAAATTAAGGCGTATAAAAAAGACAATTATAAATCCAAACTCGCGATTGCGTTTCTATATCCAATGGTGCTAATTATTTCTGTATTGGGCGTCATTTTTGCTGGAATAGCTTCACCTACTGAAGCTGCCGCTGTTGGCGCGTTCGGTGCATTATTTCTTGCATTTACCAAAAAGAAATTGACTTGGAATCTACTTGAACATGTTTCTAAAGAGACTACATACATTACTTCTATGGTTTTTATGATTTTGGTCGGTGCGGCTACATTTTCATTGGTATTCAGGGGTTTAGGTGGTGATAAGTTGCTGGTAAGTGTTGTCGATTCTGGAGGATTGTCAGGCAACCAATTTTTGATTTTGGTCATGATCGTTGTTTTTATAGCGGGTTTTTTCATTGATTTTATAGAGATCATTTTTATTATTGTACCTATAGTAGCACCAGTTTTTGCAAAATTACAAATGGATCCACTTTGGATTGGGATCTTGTTGGCATTGAACCTTCAAACTTCCTTCCTTACACCACCTTTTGGATTTGCCTTGTTTTATCTTAAAGGCGTTGCTCCAGATACGGTAAAAACATCAGATATGTATCGCGGTATCGTTCCTTTTATTTTAATCCAATTGTTGGTATTGGCCTTAGTTATTGTATTTCCAGAAATAATCTGACTTTCCTTAGGACTTGGTACAAAGGCAACGTTGTTTGTTTTTCTTTTTTCCTTTTATGTAAATGTCAATGGTCTGTCGATGTTTTTTACCCATAATATCCATGACTTTGTATCGGCCTTTCCAGTCACATTCAGACAATGTGATGTACGTATATAAAGGATAAGTTTTTAGCAAGTCTCTCGATATCGCTATAAATGGTTCCCTAATTTTGGTTGTTCGATTGCCAGTTGCTGTTTTTCCGGCAATATAATAGGTAAATACAGAAACAGTATCTGTTTGAATTTGACTTTTTAGTGGTAAGAATGTTGAAAACCAAATTGAAGTACAAATAGTGTATTTTAGCAAAATTTGGTTCATTTTATCCAAACAAAGTACCCGTAATATTTGGCGGTACTTTACCTACATGTTTATATGCTTTTGCTGTAGCTTCACGACCTCTAGCTGTCCTTTGGATGTATCCTTCCATAATCAAAAATGGCTCATGAACTTCTTCGATGGTACCGGCTTCTTCACCTACTGCAGTTGCAATGGTAGAGATTCCGACAGGTCCACCTTTAAATTTTTCAATAATGGTGGTCAAAATTCTATTGTCCATTTCATCGAGACCGCTTTCATCAACATTTAAGGCATTGAGTCCGAATTTGGCAATAGCCTGATCGATCTTACCGTCGCCTTTGATTTGTGCAAAATCCCTTATTCTCCTTAGCAAAGCATTGGCAATCCTAGGTGTGCCTCGACTTCTCCCAGCGATTTCACTGGCTCCAGCATCATCTATTGTTACACCTAATATTTCAGCACTACGGAATATTATTTTCTTAAGTGTAGGAATATCGTAATAATCCAGTAAAAACGAAATGCCAAATCTGGCGCGCATTGGCGCTGTGAGAAGGCCCATTCTGGTGGTTGCACCGACTAAAGTAAATGGATTTAGGTTGATCTGAATACTTCTAGCATTGGGACCTGAGTCGATCATGATATCTATTCGATAATCTTCCATAGCCGAATAAAGATATTCCTCGACAACATTATTAAGCCTGTGAATTTCGTCAATAAATAGTACATCACCTTCTTCGAGTCCTGTCAGCAATCCAGCAAGATCACCGGGTTTTTCCAAAACAGGACCAGAAGTTATCTTCATATTGGATTCTAATTCATTGGCTATAATAAAAGATAATGTTGTCTTGCCGAGACCTGGAGGACCGTGGAGGAGCACATGATCAAGCGCTTCTTCACGCATTTTGGCCGCCTTGATAAAGATATTCAAGTTTTCAACGATCTTAGGCTGTCCGTTAAACTCAAGCAACTCCTTAGGCCTTAGTGCCTTTTCAACTTGTTTTTCTTCCGGTTTGAAATGTGCTTGTGTTGGATCCAGATGTTGATTCATCCCAATTTTTGATAAAGTAAGTTATGCTGAGAATGAGGTACCACATCCGCAAGTTTCCTTGGCATTCGGATTGGTAAAGGTAAAACCTCTATTATTGAGACCTTCGACCCAGTCTATTTCCATACCTACCAAATAGAGCGCATGGGCAGATTCCATGAATACTTTAAACCCGTCGATCTCGAAAATTTCATCTTTTTCTTTTTGGATGTCAAATCCGAGTACGTAGGTGAATCCCGAGCAACCGCCACCTTTTACACCTACACGAAGACCATGATCTTCATTGAGATTCTGCTCTTTTTGTATTCTTCTGAGTTGATTTAGAGCACCTTCGGTAAGTGTGACTGGATTTGATTTTACTAGTGTTTCTGT
>CALFYH010000215.1 GCA_937952155.1 uncultured Saprospiraceae bacterium | reverse complement strand
CTGATAATGAGTTTTTAACTTCTTTGAAAAACATCTCCAAAGTCACCAGTACATCTACTTTAGGAACTCCGGTTTTTTCTGTAATAATGTTGACTAAATCTGCTTTACGCATAATACTGATTTTTAAATTTCTGTGGTTAAATATTTTTCTTTCCGTGAAAAGAGGCGCAAATTTCGCAAAATATTGGAATTAAGAAAATTATTTTGCTCTTTTTTCAATCTTTTGTTCAAAAATAATCAATTTAAATGGCTCATTTACAATATCTTACTATAATAATGATCTAATACTTCCTATTTATCAGTATTTTGCAGTTATATTTGCGGTCAAATTTTCGAGTAATGATATTATCAATGACTGGTTTTGGTCACAGTAAGACGGAGGTAAATGGCAAAATCATCAGAGTAGAAATAAAATCCCTAAATGCCAGATCTACCGAGATAAGATGCAAGCTTCCAAACACTTACAGAGATAGAGAGATGGATTTGCGCAAAAAGGTGATTGACTCACTTCAACGTGGCAAAATGGATCTCACCATCACACTTGACGGATTTTCTAACGAGGAAAATGCCTTTATAAATGCAGATGCTTTCCGCAAATATTATAAAGAACTAAACGCAATTCGGCAGGAACTTAATATTACAGAAGGTGATGTCCTTCAATCTATCCTACGCATTCCCAATGTAATCGGTCAAAATGAAGATATGGCTGATGACGAAGAATGGCAAGAAGTAGAAAGAGCGGTAGATCAGGCATTGATCAATATCAAAAAATTTAGAGCTGATGAAGGTTTAGTCTTGCGTGCTGATCTCCTCGAAAGAATCCAATGTATCGAGCAGCACCTTAAATCAATAGAGCCATTTGAAATGGCAAGATTAGACCGTATCAAAGACAGACTCAAAAAGAATATGGAAGAGTTTGTCATCAATCAGCAAGTGGACCAAAATAGATACGAACAAGAAATATTGTATTATATAGAAAAGCTAGATATTAACGAAGAGAAAGTCAGACTCGGACAGCATTGTATATACTTCAAAGAAGAGCTGGACTTAAATATCGATCAGAAAGGACGAAAATTATCATTCATAGCTCAGGAAATAGGTAGAGAAATAAATACCATCGGAGCTAAAGCTAATGATTCTGAAATCCAACAATTTGTTGTAATGATGAAAGACGAATTGGAAAAGTTAAAAGAACAATTGGCCAATATCCTTTAAAAAGCAAATATCAACTATACATGGGCAGTAAGATGTTTATATTTACAGCGCCTTCTGGTGCCGGTAAGACCACTGTCGTAAAGCATATTCTCAGCAAGTATGATATGCTAGACTTTTCTGTATCCGCTACTACACGCAGCAAAAGATCGCATGAAATCCACGGTAAAGATTATATCTTCATGACGGTAGCCGAATTTAAAGAAAAGGTTGCCAATGGTGATTTTGTGGAGTGGGAAGAAGTATATCCAGATCAGTTTTATGGTACCTTGAGATCAGAAGTGGACAGAGTTTGGGGCATGGGAAAACATTTGGTATTTGACATAGACGTACGTGGTGCGGCCAATATTAAAAAAATTTATAAAGATCAGTGTATGTCTGTATTTGTAAGGCCACCATCTGTAAGCACACTGATACAACGATTGATAGAAAGAAATACGGAGACACCTGAAAGCTTGGAAAAACGTATCGGAAAGGTAAAAAAAGAAATGGCTTTTGAAAACAGTTTTGACATAGTTCTTGTTAATAATGTCTTGGATATCACACTAAAAGAAGCCGATCATATCGTAGAAACATTTGTTTACGGTGTATAGAAATCATGACAGATAAGACCAAAATTTATAACCTGATCACTAATGATATCAGTATTAGCGTCATTCCTTCCTATGAAGCTGGTGACTCTAATCCTGCCATAGGAAAGTTTATATTTTCATATCAAGTGACAATAGAAAATTTGGGTAATCATAAGGTAAAATTGCTACACAGACACTGGCATATCGTAGATTCCATACAGATAAAAAGGGAAATAAAAGGTGAAGGCGTCATAGGCCAACAACCAGAGCTTTCGCCAGGAGAAGTATTTCAATACATGTCTTGGTGTCCACTCAATAGTCCAATCGGGAAGATGTATGGAAGCTATACTTTCTTGAATCTAGATCAAAAACTACCTTTCGAAGTAACGATTCCCGCCTTTGTTTTGGTGTCAGATTTTAAATTGAATTAACATATTTCCTAGACCGCAAAGCTCTCGCCGCATCCACATGTGCGCGCAGCATTTGGGTTATTGAAGTAAAAACCTTTGCCATTCAAGCCTCCAGAAAACTCCAATGTAGTATTGCATAGATATAAAAAGCTCTTTAGATCCGTAACGAGTCTTATGCCATTATCATCAAATACCTGATCATTTGGCTTCGTTTCATTATCAAAATCCATTTGGTAACTGAGACCTGAACATCCACCGCTAGCTACACTGACCCTTAAAAAAAAGTCCTCGGTTAGATTTTTGGCCTTTATGATTTCTTCTATCCT
>CALFYH010000214.1 GCA_937952155.1 uncultured Saprospiraceae bacterium | reverse complement strand
ATACGAGATAGTGGTCAGTGACTGGAGTTCAGACGTGTGCTCTTCCGATCTTTATTCACATTAATTATTTGTATTTATGCAACATGATTTAGAAAAATTTGAACAATATCTTCATAATAGGCTTTCAGATACTGATAGGAATATTTTTGAAAAGAAGTTATTTGATGACCCAGAATTCAAGAGAGAGTATAACGAATTTTGTGAGAGTATCGAATTGATTCATTTACATAATATTAAAAACCAAATTCAAAGCACATGCGAAAAACCACAGAAAGTTAGAATTAATAAATTGATACCAGGTGTAATTTTAACTACAATTATATTGATTTTGACTTTTACAGTCTATATTTTCAAAAAGAATAAAAAGATGGAAACTATTATTCAGCATTATACGGAAACTGACTTGAACCATTTTAATGAAGTAACTTTACCATTTGAATCAATTGGCTTTGTTTCGAATGATTCTAATCAAAAAAAAATATTTAAACTTTTTGAAAACAAAGAATATACGAAAATTATCAACTTTGAAAAAATAGAAAAAAGCAATGACACTCTTGTTATGAGTATCCTTGCCTTGTCTTTTATGAAAAGTAATATGTATGAAAAAGCCCATATGACATTTAAAAATCTATTGCCGTTAATTATTTCAGAAGAATATAAATCAACAGTTTTGCTTAATGATGCGCTTTGTTTAGCAAAAATAGATTATAAAAGAAGTGAAATATTACTTCAAGAAATTCAAGAATCCGATTCTAAATCTAGTCGTCTAGCAAAAGAAATTTTGCAAAAGTTGACTGATTAAAATTATATTTGGGACTTAAATGTGCCAGTTTCCCTTTTCATCTCACAGCACATTGCGCAATACATCCAATGAATTCAAATCTCGAAATCCCGATATGTGCAATTGGTAATATTTTATAAGATTGTCAGTAAGCGCAGCTCTATCAGGTTTTGAAATAGCCAATTGGCTTATACTGGACCGATTAGTTAGACTCAAATCATGTAAAGTTTTGCTTGATGTACCATCGAGTATATATTCGCTACCTGCATGATAATCACAATACATTCCTTCGAGCATATCAAAATATGGTCTGCTACTACTATGATTTTTCATCGGCCCAAAACCCAAGTAAGCACTCATTTCTACCATAAATAATAGGTGTAGCGACGGATTAAATTGTTCTTTTTTATCCAGAAAGTCCAACCATTCCGTCAAAAACAAGTATAATTCTTCATTGGCTTCCCGTTCCTTGATCGCATTTCGACACACTTCTAGCATAAATATAGCAATGGACGAGATGATGACGTCGATATTTATATTTTGATAATGAACAGAAAGTGATATTTCGGTGATTCTCGCCAATTTATCGTGTTCCATATCGTATGAAACCAGATTAACGATGTTGAGTGGCCGATAGATAGCAGCTTTGTGACCAGCTTTAGTAGTTCTGACACCAGAGACTATATAGGATCTAAGTCCTTTTTCGCGTGTAAAAATATCGCAAATTATACTCGTTTCCGAATACTTTAGTACTCGAAATATGATACCTTCAGTGGAATAAACTTTCATTGTTTGCTAAAATTCCCAACCTTCAATGGGTGAGACATTATAGGTTTTTTTGGAGATCAGTCTTTGTTTTTGTCTAGTTAAAATCAATTTGCCGATGGCAATATTGGGTGGATCGACATCCATAGGTGATAATGCTCGATCTATTTTTGACTCTTCTACATCCAATCTATACAAATAACTGAGCAACAAGTCTTTGTCATTTTCCAAAAACCATGCTACCCTATCAGAAATGATTTCCAATAACTGTGCATCCGTCAGTGTCTCTTTACCTTCGAGATTCAGATCATTGTAGATCAACTCAAAACTATCATTCACGATATTACCTAATTTACGTTTTTAATAAAATCCATCAGTTCCGTGATGTACTTTCTGTCGTTTGCCAATCGCGGTATTTTGGATTGTCCCCCGAGTTTACCTTTGTGTTTCAGCCACAAATTGAAGGTATTTGTTGGTACGACATTCATTTTCAGCGGCATCAATGCCATATCCTTATATCTTTTGGCATCGTAATCTGTATTCAAACAACGCAAACGTTCATCCAAAAGTTTTTCAAATAGCGCAGGATCTTCAGGCTTTTTCTCAAATTCTATCACCCATTCATGTCCACCTTTGTTTTGATTTTCCATAAATACTGGGGCCACAGTGTAGTCAGATACGATTGCATCTGTGATATGACAGGTTTCTTTGATCGCTTGATCTGTATTGTGTACCATCACTTCTTCACCAAAGACATTGATAAAGTGTTTGGTCCTACCACTCACGGTGATACGATATGGCTCCTTGGTGACGAAGCGGACCACATCACCTGGCTTGTATCTCCACAGTCCAGAAGATGTTGATATTACGATACAGTAATCTTTGCCTACTTCTACATCTTCCAGTGTAAGGGTATTTGGGTTTTCGTCATCTATCTGGTTTATTGGAATGAATTCATAAAATATCGCATTATCGAGCAGAAGTAACATTCCTTTTTCAGCAAGTCGATCCTGTACTGCAAAGTAGCCTTCTGATGCATTATACACTTCATAATACTCCATATCATCACCTGGCAAATAAGTGCTGAACTGTGACACATAAGGATCAAAGCCTACGCCACCGTGGAAGTATGTCCGGACATTGGGCCATACTTGACGAATATTTTCTTTACCCGTAATTTCCAAAATTCTTTTAAATAAAACGATCGTCCATGTAGGTACTCCTGCAAACATGACCACATCTTCTTTGATACATTGATGAGCCATTTTTTCTATCTTTTTTTCCCAATCTGCTAGGAGCGCAGTCTCAAAATCTGGCGTATAAAATGGTCTTCCCACAGCAGGCATTCTATTGAGCAAAATGGCTGACACATCACCAATAGTAAGATTATCGTCAATGCTGCGAAGTGAGCCGCCCATGATCAAATTTTTACCTTCAAAGATGCGGGCATCCATCCTGTTTCCATAAAGTACAGCCATCGCGTCCCAACTTGCGGCAACATGATTGTCAAACAAATTATCATCTGTGATAGGAATAAATTTGCTTTTGTCATTGGTCGTACCTGATGACTTGGCAAACCAAGTTGTTTTTCCTGGCCATAGTATATCTGATTCGCCTTGCATCATTTTATCTATATACGGAAACAAATGCTCATAGTCCGTGACAGGAAAAGCTTTCTTAAAATCCTGAAGATTCTTGACGTTGGAGACGCTGTATTTTTTTCCGTAATTTGTGTTTTTTAACCGTGCTAATAAATCAAAAAATACTTCATTCTGCAAATCATGAGGCGCATGTAACATACTCTGAATCCTTCCTTTACGGTATTTTAGATATCCTTTGATCAGTTTATTGAAGAAAGAGTAAATCATGTTGTTGGCTCAATTATGGTGGAAATATATCACAATATCGCCAAATGAAAAAATATTTATATCCAAATAGAAAAAAAATCAATATTAATTTGTGAAAATTTAATCATGTAACTTATATTTGCCTTACTATATTACCTTTAAAAATTCATTCTATGAAAATGGCAATATTTTTTAGTCTTCTTATAACTTCCAATTCTTATTTTGTCAATGCCCAAATTGATACAAGCTATCAAAATATCATTGACTCTATCGATAAATCATTTACATACCAATCTGGTAAAATTTCTCTTCCCGAAGGAGATGGTGTCTTGAATGTGCCAAATGGGTTTAGATTTTTAGACAGAAAGCAAGCATCATATGTACTTTCTGATTTGTGGGGAAATCCTGCAGATAGTGTGATCTTGGGTATGCTTGTGCCAGATAAAATGAGTGTCTTGGATAGCAATGCTTGGGTTTTTACAATTTATTACGACGAGATGGGCTACGTAAAAGATGATGATGCTAATGATATTGATTATGATGATTTATTAAAAGACCAACAAAAGTCTATATTGGAAGAAAATGACGAACGAATAAAAAATAATTATGAACCAGTTTCGTTGATTGGCTGGGCATCACCACCATATTATGATTCTAATAGAAAGGTGTTACACTGGGCCAAAGAATTAAAATTTGGTGAATCTGAGATAAATACACTCAACTACAACTTAAGGGTTTTAGGTAGGAAAGGCATATTTTTGATCAATGCAATTGCTGATATGAAGGCACTTCCTCAAGTCAAGCAAAATGTTGATAAAGTGCTTTCCAGTGTTTCATTTAATAGCGGTAGCAAATACGAAGATTTTGATCCGAAAATGGCCAATGTTGCAGCATATACTGTGGGGGGAGTAGTAGCCGGAAAAGTGCTGGCTAAAGCAGGATTTTTTGTAGATCGGAAGAGCACACGTCTGAACTCCAGTCACTGACCACTATCTAGTATGCCGTCTTCTGCTTGAAAAAAAA
>CALFYH010000213.1 GCA_937952155.1 uncultured Saprospiraceae bacterium | reverse complement strand
TTTCCCTACACGACGCTCTTCCGATCTTATTTTAAAAAAATTAATGGTAATAAAATGTTGATAAATAAGCCTGTACATATATATAATAATGCTCATAAAATTATTTTTAGGCTTAGTAAATTCAATCAGTCAAAAGATGATAAACAATTTTTTGAAGATTTTGAATTACTGAAAAGCGAACCAACACTCACTCAATAACCAAAGATAATTCTTCCTAGCACCTACAATTATTATCGACCTTTAGATCTAAATAGTAACCTTGCTCCAGATCCATAATCTTTACTGATGTCAAATCTAGGAAGTACTTTATCTTTTTCGCTTATTTCTGTATAGTAAAAAAGTGAAGATTGGTCTTGGTCGATTTTAGTATCCCAAGGTGCGATTTGGATATATTCTTCATAACCATGCGCTATGTGGTAGCTCAGTGATGGATAAAAAATCCAATAAGCGTTGAGAGTAGCAGGTTTGGGAGCTTGGCCAGCTTCAACCAAAGATTTTATATGGTCAAGTACCTGATAGGTGTTTTGGTCATAATACCATTCAAAATTGCTATTTACCTTATATCCTCTTATAAAATGCTGCAACAATAGGCCGTTAAGTAAAACTATAAGCGCAAACCCAATATTTTTATTAGCAAAGCTGATATTTTGAATGCTTAGACAAAAAGGAATACTAACCAGTGGTATAAAAAACAAGGCCGTCCTGGCATTTAGAAATGGTATATCCAACACGTAGAACTGTAGTTGATTATATACAATTACTCCTAAAAGTAATGACATCATCCAATACAATTTGGTATTTGGTTTTTTAAACCATTGATGGATTAATCCAATTATGATTATTATAGCTATGATTCCAATAATCGTGGAATATATAACTTCATTGGTCGTTCCAAAATAATCAACGCCTGATCTTAGCGCAATGGTAAGATGTTTTACCGTATCATGAAAAAAGCCTGTATTGCCCCAATACACAAATTGTTTCGTAGATACCATCTTGTAAAGTGGCACGATGATGATGGCTAATAGCGTGATCCCAGTTGCGAAAATTGTAATAAATTCTTTGATGAAAACTTGATTCCTAATTTTGTAATTTTGTCTGAAACTATAAAAAATAAGCAATGCCGACAATGGAATGTAGTAGTTAAGCAAGGTAAAATTGGCATAAACACCTAGTGCAGCCCAGACTAGACTTTTGGTGAGGTCAGAAGATTTTCCATCATAAAGCAATCTGACAAAATAGTATAGGCTTATCATTTGTAAGGCTACACTCAATCCATATCCTCTGGTTACTGAGAAAAAATCAAGTAAAAATGGTTGTAAAACTATAGTTGTTAATAGTAAAATTCTGAGCCAAATATCATCAAATAATCTTTTGGCAATAGCCAAGGTAAAGAAGAATAATGGTATGAATGCTAGAAAATTATGAAGCCTGTCTATGAACAATCTTTCGCCAAACAGACTCGTGTTGAGTTTAATAAGTAGTGTGTTTAG
>CALFYH010000212.1 GCA_937952155.1 uncultured Saprospiraceae bacterium | reverse complement strand
GGCGCTCCTACTTCATCGTCATCGCCTTCATCATCGCCGCCATCGTGACGCCGCCCGACGTCGTCTCGCAGCTGGCGCTGGCGATCCCGATGTGCCTGCTCTATGAACTGGGCATCATCTTCGCCCGCTTCGTGACAGCGCCGCCGCCGAAACCGGCTGCAGCCGACGCCTGGGGCGAGGCGAGCAGCGACGACGAGCAGCGGATCAAGGACCGCCGACTCCTGGACCTCATCCGAAAGATGCTCAAGGCCCGGGTGGTGATGCCGGATGGAGTGCTGGTCCGCAGCGAGGAAGGAGTACCCCAAGGGGGACCGCTCTCCCCGCTGTTGAGCAATATCGTGCTGGACGAACTCGACTGGGAGTTGGCCCGGCGCGGTCTCCGATTCGTGCGCTATGCCGATGATTTTAGCATCTATGTTAAATCTAAAGCAGAAGCCAAACGAATAGGGAACAAAGTATATTTGTACCTAAGAGATAAGTTGAAGTTAACGATTAACAGAGAAAAGAGTGGAATCAGAAGACCAGTACACTTCGAGATACTGGGCTTTAGATTTGCATCCACTTACACTAAAGGCGACAAAGGTAAATATCAATTGACAGTAGGGGATAAAGCTTGGGAACGATTGCGACAAAGTCTAAAATCGATCACTAGAAAGACTTCCCCAATAAGCTTAGCAGAACGGATTACGAAAATTAACGAAATCCAATTAGGCTGGCTTAATTACTTTCGTGGAGCAAGCATTTACAGTAAGCTCAAAACGATGGACGGATGGTTGCGTAACAGACTGCGATATTGCATATGGCACGACTGGAAGAAACCTGAACGAAAAAGGAAAAACCTAATCCGATTAGGTGTAAACCAAGGCGATGCATATGCATGGAGCAGAACCAGAAAAGGCGGCTGGGCAGTAGCTCAAAGCCCAATTCTGATAACAACTATTACGCTGGAGCGACTAAGGAAACGTGGCCTTTTTATTCGGTTACCATTAATTTTTCATCTTCAAGTTCAACTGTAAAATTGACTTTTGCTTTTAATGCTTCAAAAACCCTTAGAACAGTTGAAAATCTCGCATCAGTTGTTGAGTTTTCAATTTTTGCAATTTGAGATTTTTGAACTCCTACAAGTTCTCCGAGTTGCTCTTGTGTCATGTGTTTAGCTTTGCGAGCTTTTTTAATTGCATCGCCTAACAATTCAAGTCGAAGTTCTTGTTCGAAAAGCTCACGTTTCGGTGTTCCACGTTTGCCAATATATTGATCAGTTACTTCTTCTAAACTATATGTCTTCATTTCTTTTTAGATTTATAATATTCGACTCTCAATTGTTTGGCTTTTTCAATCTCTTTTTTGGGTGTCTTATCGGTTTTCTTGACTATTCCATGAGTTGCTACTATCATTGATTTTTCAGTTTCATCCCAAAATGCAAATAATCGATAAGCAATTTTGTTATACAAAGTTCTAAATTCCCAAATGTCATCTTCGAGCTTCTTCAGAAGTTCATCGTCTTTTATACTTTTAGATTTCCAAATGTTGTAAACTATTTTATCCCTTGGTTTATCTTCTAAAGAGTCTAGAAATTCTTTGGCACCTTCAAGAAATTTGACTTCAAACATCTTTGATTTGTTAACAATGATGCAAAGATAATAGTTTCTTTATTAGGACACAATTTTATTTTCAAGGGACTTTCACTTTTGGTCGATCATAACGGAGCGTATTTACGATTTGGGCGGCGATTTTAGCCGACTATCGTTAAATACAGTGTTATGTAGGGTTTTATTTTTTGTTCACCGCTTGTCATATTTTTTGGCGGGATTAAAATTGGAGAAATTATGTATAAATTAAAAATAAATGGGTTGGATATTGTACCATCAGTAAATGATATGTTCGTTTCAGTACATATTGAGTCTGATGATTACAGCTATACTTTTACACCTAATGTACCAACACTTGTTGAAAATTTACACGCATTAATGGCAAAATCTTTTGGTCTCAATATAAACGAGTTTAACAAGTTAATTAAGCGTACTGAATAGATATTCATATTTACCTATTTTCTTATATGCTTCAATAACAATATCTAAATTGTTTATTTCGTGGTGATTAAATAATATGGTTGCAGGATTCGTCTCATTGAGCATTATAGGTAAAACAGAGACTGACGGCGTTCCTGAGAAATATTTTTTTATAGAGTTCTGAATCTTTTTTAAAAACGTTTTCAATTTCTACGATGAAATTATTATATAAAGATTCAACTGTTTTGCTATCGTTGTCCATATTGTTTGTTTTAAAGGTTTAAAAAATTATTTTTACAAAGGTAAATATAAAAAATTGAAACATTAGTGTTTAAAATGCCCACACTGGCATGGTTGAGTGTGGGCCGCAAAAACTACGTACATTCTGAATTACAGCATCCGCAGAAGGAGCAATCTACTTTAACGGGAATACGTAATGATTTTTTCTCTTTTGGATAGAATTTCACACGTTTTTTGGTACGAGACCAAGCCCGAAAAATCCATTTGTAGCACTGTCCTTTTTCGACGAAGAACTCCATACAAATTGCTGGGTTGTTCTTTTTGCGGATTTTCACCGCTACTTTGCATCTTATATATCTTTAAACACTTTTGTTTCTTTTTGATTATATTATTTCGGTATCACAATTTTTGGGTTATTAATCTTAATGTTATCTGAAAAAGTAAATTTCCTGTATAAACCACTTGACACTTTCTCTAACAAATACTTTTTTAAGTCTGTTATAATTTCAACATTAAGTTCTAATAATTTAGTGTCAGGAAAGTCCAGGCCGTTTGTGGAGCAAGATACTACCTTAACAGTTAACTTTTCGGTAATATAATAATAATCGTCTTCTCTGGTTTTAAAACTATGATCTATGTATAAAATTGTTCCTTCAGAATACATGTTAAAAGATTTAATTTATTTTGAAAAAGATAATAAAGAGTTTTTAAAGTATCAGGACAAGTGGGAAAATCCAACCCTTGTTATGTATAATTATGTAAAAGAAACACCAAATATTTTGTTTAAAGATTTACTATCTGGCGGGGCGAATGAAGATATAAATAAAATAAACACCATATGTTTTTATACTTTTATATCTAACAAATTTAACGATTTAGTTGGTACGGTTTATTTTGAACCAGTGTCCGCTTTAGTACATTTTGATAATTCGTAGGTTTTACTTTTAATCCTACATAACGTCCAGCACTGGCGACGGACGCAGCGATAGCAAGTCTGTCCGACCAGCATCTATGTAAAAGCATACCTTTAAGCTTTATTATTTCACCTATAAAAACAAAGATATGACTCTTACACAAGATGCGACAACAAAGTTATACATTGGTCTTGATATACACAAACGTTCATGGTCAGTATGTATTCGTACCGATCTTTTTGATCACAAATCTTTCTCTATGCCGCCTGAAGTAGATGCATTGTATGAATATGTGAGTAAAAATTTTAAAAATTATGAAGTTCGATTGACTTACGAAGCTGGATGTTGCGGATTTAGTGCCGCTCGTGGATTTATGAACTTAGGATGGGAAGTTACAGTGGTCAATCCAGCTGATGTACCACATATGGACAAACAGAATTATCAAAAGACAGACAAGATCGATGCTCGCAATCTAGCCAAACAATTACAAAACAATACCCTAACACCGATTTACATACCAACGGAAGATCATGAACAATTTCGCTCTTTACTCCGGCAGAGGCATCGCGTAACCAAATTGTTGCGCAAGACGAAGACTGATATCAAAAGTATGCTACTTTTTCACGGAGTGAAAATTCCGTCAGAATACGACAATAATAATTGGTCTATAAACTTTAGAGCATGGCTTTCATCTCTAAAATGGAGCAACATATGCGGGGCATCTTCTATGCGATATAAATTATCACAATATGACTTTGTTTATAAACAATATCTTGATCTTGGCACAGAGTTGCGTGCCTACGCACGCAAACATCACAAAGAAGATTATTACCTGCTCAAATCTATCCCAGGCATAGGAGGATATTTATCAGCTGCTATACTTGCAGAATGTGGTGATATACGAAGATTTGACAATGAGAGACAGTTTAGCTCATACTTGGGCCTAGTTCCAGGCATTTATAATAGTGGTGGCTCTGAAACCAATCTAGGTATCACTCCAAGGTGCAATACAATCTTACGACCCTACCTAATTGAGAGTGCTTGGGTTGCCATACGATTAGACCCTGAGATACAATCTTATTATCGTAAAAATATAGGCAAAAATCCAAAATCGATCATCGTTAAGATAGCGCACAAAATGGCGAAGAGAATTCTGTCAGTGATCAAAAACAAGGAGCCATATAAAATCAACAACAACGAAAACGTAGACAAGAATATCAAATTACCAATAGAAGCAATGGAAGCAATACTAAATCAAGAAGACGATTGAGACAGATCACAAAACAATGCATGATATGACATAATTATTATCAACGTCCAGCAGGTGACTGTCTCAATTTTAAGAATTCAAAGAATCATTAAAAATAAAAAACAATAATATTTAACAACCATTGTGACTCAAAAGCAAACCTATGCCAGACATCAAAACACGGGTGGTAGTGCGGACTTACCGTAGCTACATCGCCAAGCATGATGCTGACATTATTTCATTACAATTAACACAAATGCTGGTAGTGCAACGGAGGGATAAAAACGCTGTTGCAGCTATTTATAGGAGCCTGAGTATAATGATCAAAAAACAGATAAATGCCATGAACTAAATGAAGTACATATACATAAACAAAGGCAGAAATCGCAGAAGTATTTTGTCCACAATATGTGCAGAATAATTTTTAGATTTTTGAATGAAAAGTTCAAAAATCAAAATTATTTCCACACAATATGTGGACAAAATCATCCGCACAATAATGCACCGCTGATTTTGTAATAAAATAGTATTTTACTAATTATTCCGGATAGAATTAGCAGTAAATTATTACATTTGTGCTTGGAAGTGCTTTACATAGGAGTGCATTGTTATATGATGTTTAATAATACTCTATTGTTCTTTTTGTTGTGCTGTGCCATTTGCCATTAAAATACATCTTCTTTTCAATCCAATTTCCTTTTGCATCATAAATAAAGTCAAAGTGCTCATCGGATTCTGAACTACTTTTATTCAAGTATTTTTTATCAACACAATCGTCAAACTGATTGTAATAATAAACAATATGAATTTCTTCTTCTAAATTGCTATCAAATTTTATATCTACTTTAACGGGTTTTAAGGATTTAGAAAGTTGTATGTTTGTTATAGCATCTCCTGATTTGCTAATAATTGTGTTCGATTTAGAATCAAATCTTGTCGTCAATTTATTGTTGTCATAAGAAAAGCCATCTTCATTCCATGTAAAAACTTCATTCTTATTTGAATCCAAACTGTATTGTAAAGTATTTAAATCTATATCAATTAAGGTTTGATAGTATAAAGGGCGACCAAAACTATCATAAAATCTTTTAGCCCCCCACTTTCCAGAAGTACCATATATCTTTAAACTTGTAACAACTTTTCCATTTTGGTATTCGTAAAGTTGTATCGATTTATTTTGCCATTCTCCATTATACTTTTCTTTGTTATATATCTTAATGGGAATAAATTGATCAATATATAGTACGGAATCCAAGGATGTTAACTCACCGTTTGTAAGTGTTTCTATTTTAACAATTTTATTCTCAGAATCAATTAAAGATTTCCAAGTTAATAGTTTGCCGTGATCCTGCTTAGAATATCCACTCATTAGTAGCTGACATCCATCATAAAATGGCCTACTTAGGAATTCTCTATTTATTACTTCATTTAGATCTTTATCATAGTTAGTAAGTCTTATATAATATTTATTAAAGTCGTAATAATATTTAATTGATGATTGCGTCTCCGATTCTGCAGTTGAGCTTATGATATGTAATGTTTCAATGTTTCCTTTTAATAGAAACGGTGAATTTATGTGTCTTTCAAGGTTGATTATCTTATCTACAAGTTGATTATCATAAAGAACAAATGGATCATAATTATATTGAACTTCTATTTGTGCTTTTAATTCAAAAATCGATAATACAAAAATAATTAATATGTTTAACTTCATCATTTTAATATCATATAACGATAAGCTAAACGGCGTGGCGGCGTTTAGCCGCCATGGCGTTTTAGCTATTGAT
>CALFYH010000211.1 GCA_937952155.1 uncultured Saprospiraceae bacterium | reverse complement strand
GAGCATTTTCATGGGTGACAAAGCGACTCAAAAAAGAAGTAAACATCCCGCTCATTGCTGTAAATAGAATCAATACACCTGAGATTGCCGAAGAAATACTTTCTGATGGTTGTGCGGACATGATATCAATGGCAAGGCCATTTTTGGCAGATCCTGATATTGTCATCAAAACGATGCAAAATCGCAGCCACGAAATCAATACTTGTATCGCATGTAATCAGGCATGTCTTGATCATACTTTCCAATTGAAAATTTCGTCGTGCCTTGTTAATCCAAGGGCTTGTCATGAAACAGAAATACGTTATTTGCCAGCTGCTGCAAAGAAAAAAATAGCCGTAGTTGGTGCAGGACCTGCTGGACTTGCATTTGCTCATATTGCTGCTATGCGCGGACATCAAGTGACGCTTTACGAAGCATCGGTCAGACTTGGTGGTCAGTTTAATATGGCAATGGTTATTCCCGGTAAGGAAGAATATGGGCAAACCATAAGATATTATGAAAAAATGATGGAGAAATATCTTGTTAAGGTCTGCTTAGGTCATCATGTAAATGCTGATGATTTAATCCATGGTGATTTTGATGAAATAATTTTGGCAAATGGTGTTAATCCTCGCAAGTGGGAAATCCCTGGTGCTGATCATCCTAAGGTAATTTATTATACAGATCTGTTAGAAAAGAAAGTCATCGCTGGTCAAAAGGTAGCAATTATTGGTAGTGGTGGCATAGGATTTGATGTGGCGACATTTTTGACGCATCACAATGGATCCGATACAGATATTGCAAGCTTTATGGAAACATGGGGCGTAGATATGGAATATAATCATCGTGGTGGATTGAAGGTTGCACAACCACAATTATCTGAGCGACAAGTATATCTGCTCAAGAGATCAACAGGAAAACACGGCAACACTTTGGGTAAGACGACTGGCTGGATCCACAAGGCAAATCTACAGAAAAAAGGTGTAAAAATGCTATCAGATGTAGAATATATCAAAGTAGATGATCAAGGTCTGTCGATCAATGTTGCAGGGACACCAATGTTTCTTGAGGTAGATCACATCGTGGTGTGTGCTGGACAGGAATCATCGCGGTCACTTTACGAAGCATTAATTTCTGAAGGCTTGTCGCCAAAATTAATTGGTGGTGCTTATGAAGCAGCCGAACTTGACGCCAAAAGTGCAATCCATCAAGCATGTACTTTGGCAGCTGAGGTATAAAATATAGGAATTGTTAGGTGTTTTATTATAAAATGAATACAACACTAAATTGTAACACTTACCAATGTTAAAATCTTTTAACTTGTACAATGTCGATAATTGGTAAATGTAAAATCTAAAAAATTTAATTCGAAAAATATTATTTGCAAAAAAAAAGTGTTTTCACGATTTTATATTGTTCAAAAATGAAGAAAAATTAAAAAGCGGATTAAAAAAATGTATAAAATATTCATATTAAAAGAATTAAATTTATCTTTGTGGCGATTTTTAAAAACAGCTAAAATTCATTCAAAATATATATCTTATTATGGCTAATACAGGGCATATAAAACAAATCATCGGACCGGTAGTTGACGTAAGTTTTGCAGGAGAGAACAGCAAATTGCCGGAAATCCTTAACGCATTATCTATAAAGAGACAAAACGGAGAAACGCTTATCCTCGAAGTACAACAACATCTAGGAGAAGACAGTGTAAGAGCTGTATCTATGGATTCCACAGATGGACTTACTAGAGGTATGGAGGTAGTTGATTTGGGTACGCCAATAGCGATGCCAGTAGGAGATCAGATAAAAGGACGTGTATTTAATGTAGTCGGAGAGCCGATAGATGGTTTGGGTGCTTTGGACAGATCTACGACTAGAAGTATTCATAATAAGCCACCAAGATTCGAAGATCTTTCTACCGAGACTGAAGTATTATTTACAGGTATCAAAGTTATCGACCTGATAGAACCATATTCTAAAGGTGGTAAAATTGGTCTTTTCGGTGGTGCCGGAGTAGGAAAAACGGTTTTGATTCAGGAATTGATCAATAATATTGCTAAAGGATACGATGGTATCTCTGTATTCGCTGGTGTAGGTGAGCGTACAAGAGAAGGAAATGACCTTATGCGTGAGATGCTTGAGTCTAATATCATAAGCTATGGCGAAGAGTTCTTACATTCTATGGAAGAAGGTGGCTGGGACTTAAGTAAAGTTAGCAAAGAAAAATTGAAAGAATCAAAGGCAACATTCGTATTCGGACAAATGAATGAGCCACCAGGAGCTAGAGCGAGAGTAGCTTTGTCAGGTCTTACATTGGCGGAGTATTACAGAGATGGCGATATGAGTGATCCGAATGGTGGAAAAGATATCTTGTTCTTTATCGACAATATATTCAGGTTTACACAAGCAGGATCTGAAGTATCAGCGCTTCTTGGTCGTATGCCTTCTGCGGTAGGATATCAGCCTACACTTGCTACAGAAATGGGACTCATGCAGGAACGTATTACTTCTACAAAAAGAGGATCTATCACTTCAGTACAAGCAGTTTATGTACCTGCGGATGACTTGACAGACCCGGCGCCAGCAACGACATTTGCCCACTTGGACGCTACTACGGTATTGAGTAGAAAGATTGCATCATTGGGTATTTATCCAGCGGTAGATCCATTAGATTCTACATCAAGAATCCTAGATCCAGGCATAATCGGTGATGAGCATTATAATTGTGCACAACGTGTAAAGATGATTTTGCAGAGATACAATGAATTGCAAGATATTATTGCCATTTTGGGTATGGAAGAATTGTCAGAAGAAGATAAAATGGTTGTATTCAGGGCCAGAAAAGTACAGAGATTCCTTTCACAACCATTCCACGTTGCAGAGCAGTTTACAGGTATTCCTGGCGTTTTGGTGCCAATCGAGGAAACAATTCGTGGTTTTAATATGATCATTGATGGTGAGTTGGATAGATACCCTGAAGCAGCATTCAACTTAAAAGGAAAAATCGAAGAGGTCATCACTGCAGGTGAGAAGATGCTTGCAGATGCAGCAGCAAATGCCTAATATATAAAATAAAGACAATCATTATGAATTTGATCGTATTGACTCCTGAAAAGGAAATATATAATGGTAAAGTGACATCTGTCAAGGTTCCTGGTATCAACGGATCCTTTGAGATATTAAACAACCACGCACCTATAGTAGCAGCGTTGGGTACAGGTGATATCCGGATTCTTGATGAAAAAGGAGAGAAGATTCATTTCGCTATAAAAAAAGGATTTATTGAAGTTTTAAAAAATGAAGTTTCTTTATTGGTACAAGGTATCAAATAATAAATTTAAACCATAAATTTTTAGAAAGCCCGATATTTAAAAAAAAAATATCGGGCTTTTTTTATTATTATTTGATTATTATTGTAAATATTTATATATTTGCAGTTATTAACCAAAAAATATAAAATCATGATGACAAAATTTTTTAGTGCTTTTATTGCACTTATGTTTGTGGCGACATTGAGTCAAGCACAAGATTATAAGTCTGCTGTAGGACTTAGATTTGGAGCACCTTTATCTGTATCTTATAAAACCTTCGTTTCTGATAGGGCTGCTTTTGAAGGTGTTGCAGGTTTCAGAAGTTATTCGGGATACTCTTGGTTTAATATTGGAGCATATTATCAATTGCATAATGACATATCTTCTGTTCAAGGATTGAAGTGGTATTATGGTGGCGGTGCAAATATCTATTTTTGGTCTTGGGATTCAGCTTTTGTTAATCCTGGTAGCTCGACTTCATTTGGTATATCTGGAGTATTAGGCTTGGATTACAAATTTAGTGATATTCCATTAAATTTAAGTGTTGACTGGATACCTACCTTTTTCCTTAACGGATATGGAAATGGGTTTGGTGCTGGATATGGTGCACTTTCAGCTAGATATGTACTGAACTAGAATTATAGTTTTTTCTTATAAAAAAGGGATATTGCTATTAAAAACAATATCCCTTTTTCTTTTATTGGCTACCACATTACTTTATTACTACATCACCATACTTGCTGATTACACTTATACTAGCTCCAGTCCTATCACTACCTTTATATCCTTTGAATGTTTTTGAGTTATTATCTATGTGTTTTTGCTGCGAGATAAAATCTGATCCCAAGTTGGCATCAAAATACTTACCACTTACTTCGACTTTGCAAGGTACTGTACCATACACTTTTATAGGTGCATAGGAAGTATTGATAGTCATATTTTTAAAGCTTGTTTTCAAATTTTGTACGGTAAGACTACCATAACTAACATCTGCAGTCAAGGTGCTGCTGACTGAATTAATATCCAATCCTGTGTATTTGATAGAAAACGTACCAACACTTAATGTGCCAATTTTTACATCATTGTATGATCCTGACATCGTAAAAAGGTTTGCATTTCCTATATTATAATCATCATATTTGCTAGTTGTAGTCAACGCTTTAACTTGATCAATATATATTTTCGAATATTTTGATGTAATTATCACATTATTTCCACCAGATGTACATCGCAAATCAGAATAAGCCATCGTTGCGGATAAATTTCTTACTGAAGTTACTGTCGCCTTACCATAAGACAAATCCATCAATAAGTCTCCATCGATATTTTGGGCTTGAAGGTTTCCGTATTTTAAGTTGACACTCGTTTTAGCTTTTAGATCAGGCAAATTGATATTTCCGTATTTGTTTTCTATGATAGATCGCTGATCTGCTGGCATATATACACTATAGTTAATTTCGATTTTGATATTATCACCAAAATCCCATAATGAATCCCACCAAGATTTTTGTGAAGAATCGAAATCTGTAACTCCTACGACGTTTTCGCCCACTTTATTTATGTTGATAACAATCTCACGCATTTTATCTTCAGCATTTCCTTTGTCCGACGCTTTTACGATGACCATGACATCAACTTTTACCGATGGTTTGTTCCATGTATTGATGTCTATTTTCCCATATTTATTGCTCAATTCTACTGTACTGTTATGCGTGATAGGAAACTCCTTATTATAGGACTTTTTTAGCTCATAGTCCAATGATGTTATTGATTCAAGGGCAGAGATGTTAAAGCTCATCATTAACACAAACATGAATAATGAGATTTTACATAGAAATGATTGCTGTGTCATTTTTTATTTGGTTTTGTTTATTCAAAATATTTTCAAGGATTTCTACCTTGGTTTTATGATTTTGTATCATGGCATCGATCATCATACTGCTATTGGCATATTGAGTATTTAGCATTTCAGATTTCAACTCATTGTAGATTGCATCCAATTGTTTGAGATCATTTTCGACATTTCTTTTTATTGTAGGGTCTGTCAGTTGATCCAGTTTGCGAATGACTTGTGTATTATAAAATGCCTCTGTCTCCTTGTATTGCTTCATTTCAGGAGAGATAGTATAATTCATTTCTTTGCTTGACGCCGAATAATTAATACCAATAACTACTCCTACACTAAGGATAAGAACTACACTGGCAGCAATTTTGAAAAAGCTCAATCTGAATATATTTTTATTTTCAGTGGGCTTGTCAAAGTTGCGTTCTATTTCAAGCCAAATACTTCTATCAGGCCTTTGATCATCAAATTGGTCCTTATTTTCCCGTATAAATTGTTCTAAGTTGTTCATTATTCACTATTGATAAATAAGATTTATGCTTCCATTGTCTCTAAGTATCTGACAAAGTTTTGCCTTTGCCCTGCTGTCCTGCGACTTAGAAGTTGATTCTGTTATTCCCAAAATTTGGGCTATTTCACCATGATCATATCCTTCCAAAATATATAAACAGAATATGGTTCTATAACCTTCTGGCAATTGATTAATAGCAAGTTTAATGGTATGTATATTAAATGAAACGGGTTCGTCATCTACAACTGCTACGTCATTATCACTGATCGATTCGAATTGAAGGCTATTTTTTCGTAAGTGATTGATGCAATTATTGACTACAATACGCTTTATCCAAGCACCCAATGTGGATTCAAATCTGAATTCATTAATTTTTCTAAATACCTGAACAAAAGCTACTTGTAATACATCTTCGGCATCATTTTGGTCACCTACGATACGGAGACAAAGGTTGTACATGGCCTTGCTATAATTTTTGTATAACAAATATTGAGCATCTCGAGAGCCTGCCATACATTGTTGTACTAAATTGTTATCTTCCGTTACAGTTGCCAATCAGTTG
>CALFYH010000210.1 GCA_937952155.1 uncultured Saprospiraceae bacterium | reverse complement strand
CAGTTCACGCTGTTCATCCTGGCCACCGTGTGGCTGATCCAGCGGGGATCACCTGAATCCAAGGCGGACCCCACCGGAACCGAATCGGACGCCGATCAACAGATCTTTGTACCATACCATATTGTGGAATAATAAAATTACCATCCAGCTCCTTTAGTGCTTCGTCAGAAATACCTTTTTGTTCATTTCCAAACATCAGGGCAACTGGTTCTTTCAGATCGAGTGCGTAAAGTGATTGCGATGTTTCACTAAGATGTGTGCCATAGATTTTTGTATATTTTTTTCGAACTGCGGTTAAGCATTCTGCCAAATCACCAAAATAATGTGCATCAACCCATTTCCTAGCTCCTGATGATGCGTTTTTTCCAACTTTTTGAGTTAAAAAATTATGGCTATTTTCTGTGTACACAATATATACTTCAGATATTCCAATAGCATCACAGCTGCGAATTACAGCGCCAACATTATGTGGGTCATTTACATTTTCAAGGATGACAGTCAGGTTTTGACGTCTCGCAATGACTTCTTTAAATTTTCTGCTGCGGCCATCATTAATAGTGTCCCTCCGGATAGGACCGATCAGGGTTTTCTTTGCCATTTGTTACCTTTAAACTCGATAATATCCAAGTGCTTATTTTCGAAATAGTCAAATTTGAGCGGATCATCATTGATAAGCGAATCTTCAGATTTTACTTTTTGAATATCAAACGTACTTTGCAAATAAACGCTTATCTGATCTGAGAGATGATTTTGGAATTTCTTGCCATTTCGCCAGAGATTTCTTCCCAAATACATAATAATATCATACCCTTTAATAGCATCAGGTTCGGGTATCTCTCCATACTTGTCGAGAAAATCCCTTCTGAAGTCCTTGATCAAACCATAGTTTTCATCAACAAAATCTGACATGACAATTTTCATTTGTAGTGCATGGTAAAAATCAAAATCTACTTTATCTGAATCAAATAAAATCGGCATTCCGAAAACAGAAATGTTTCTACTTCCTTTTTCGGCAGCTAATCTACGCAAACAAGCATACAAAAGATCTTCATCTGAATAGGAATATTGTGGCAAAATCACCGCTTTTACTTTAGGATTTTTAAACATAGTAAAAAACGCTGTCGGACCAGTATTTAGTGAATCCGATGAAACAAAATAGCTAGAAAAAAAATCTTTAGTTTTAACTTTTTCAGAAGCTGTTTGCTGAAAATATTTAATCCAGGAATTGGTTTCTTTCGTATTTTTACCGACTATCATCACTTCACCTGGTTGGTACATTTCAACTGCTGCTTCCGTGAGTTTTACATAATGTTCTTTAAGATTCGGCGTTAATTGGATATAAAATGGGTTTTCCTTTGTCAATTTCGTACTAGTCTGCCATGGAGAAACCAACGGAATTGATCTAATCTTACATTCTTCTGTCAGAAGTTTCAAATCTTCCTTTTCGAAAGGACCTATTACCATGTCGGTGTTACCATCTACAATATTATATAAATCATCAGACACTTTATAATTGTCCGTTTCTGTGTCTATGACAGTTACTTTAAGTTTAACACCTTCTTCTTCCAGTTCTTTCAGACCTTTCAATACACCAGCATAAAAATGTACGAATCTGGAAGATGCTGGGTCAGAGATTCCATCTGCATTAAGTGGAATCAACAGTTTTATATTATATGATTTTTTAAAATCCTTATTTTCCTGTGGAGTTTGACCATCACCACTTGTAACATCGATTTTTTCAACTGATTTTTTACCTAAATCTATTGTGTCAGTAGTGTTTCCTTTAGGAAGATTATTTACGGGATTTCCATTGGTCGTAATAATGCGCTCATCTGCAGGACGGATGGTATCCTTCCTACTTGCATGATCGGTATCCTTACCTTGAACAATTTGGACAGGTTTGCTAGGTGCTGCCTTTTTAGGTACAGAACAAGAAAAAAACATTATACATAATGCCCAAAGCAATTTATTCCCACTCGATTGTAGCCGGTGGCTTGGTGCTGATATCATAGACTACTCTATTTATTCCTTTAACTTTATTGATAATGTCAGTTGAGATAGTAGCCAATAATTCATATGGCAAATGGCTCCATTCTGCGGTCATACCGTCTAATGAATGAACACATCTCAATGCGATTGTAAATTCATAGGTACGCTCATCTCCCATTACGCCAACAGACTGAACAGGTAGTAAAATTGCACCAGCTTGCCATACTTTCTCATACCATCCTGATTGCCGCAGGTGATCGATATAGATCTTATCCGCTTCTTGGCAAAGGGCCACCTTTTCGGGTGTTATCTCACCCAACACTCTGATACCCAAGCCTGGTCCAGGAAATGGATGTCGGTTCAATAAATGACTGGGAACTTTCAACTCCGCTCCTACTCTTCTTACTTCATCCTTAAATAACATTCTAAGAGGCTCAAGCAATTTTAACTTTAATTTCTCTGGCAATCCTCCAACATTATGATGTGATTTGATAGTCACTGATGGACCATGAACGGATACAGACTCTATCACATCTGGATATATAGTACCTTGCCCCAACCACATTACCTCAGGCAAATGGTGCGACTCATCTTCAAAAACATCAATAAAAAGCTTACCGATAATCTTGCGCTTGGCCTCAGGATCACTTACACCTGACAAAGCATTAAGAAATTGGTCATTTGCCTTTACGCCTTTGATATTCAGGCCCATACCTTCATACGATGCAAGTACTTCTTCGTACTCATCTTTGCGCAAAAGGCCGTTATCAATAAATATGCAATGCAAACGATCTCCTATGGCTTTATGTATTAAAGAAGCAGCAACAGTAGAGTCAACACCACCAGAAAGCCCCATCATTACATGTTCATCTCCCACAGTTTCCTGAATACGTTTGACAGTCTCGGCAACCATAGATGCTGGCGTCCAATCTGGTGTGCAACCTGCAATTTTATGAGCAAAATTAAATAAAATTTCTTTTCCATTTAGGCTATGAGTCACCTCTGGGTGGAACTGAAGACAAACTACTGGAAAAGGCATTGAATCTGCAGATGATCTATAAGCTGCTACAATATCCGTAGTTCGGGCGATCACCTCAAAATTTTCAGGTACCTTCGTAATCGAGTCACCATGCGACATCCAGACTTGAGATGAAGGCTCCATATCATCGAAAAGTAAATCTGGTTCACTCACCATCATGGTAGCTTTTCCATACTCTCGTTTATCAGATTTAAGGACTTGACCACCATATTTATGTGCTATAAGTTGAGCTCCATAACAAATGCCTAAAACTGGATACTTTCCAACTACGGTGTCAGGATCAAAAGGTAGAGCCTTTGGATCCAGTACAGAAAATGGACTTCCTGAGAGAATTACTGCTTTTACCGGTACTGACTGAGGAAACTTATTGTAAGGAAATATCTCGCAATAAAAATTTAATTCGCGGAGTCTTCTGGCTATCAATTGTGTATATTGCGAGCCAAAATCAAGGATTACAATCAAATCATTCATGGGCACAAAGATATGACCTTATCCTAAGATATTTCTAATATATGCTTACTTGATCAAATAAATTTTGACTTGATTAACATCTGTGTCGCCCACCAAAGATTGAAAACTGATACGATTTGAGTCAATACCTTTGATTTTTAGGTATGTACGAATAGAATTAAAACGGTTTGCACTTATCAAAGCAGTATTCAATTTGGAAATGGTTTCTAGACTAATCTTAGCTTGATTATCAGCCTTCAACAATGCAATAATCTGGTCTAGTGTACTGATAGTTTCATCCGATAAAGTAGCATAATCAGGGTCGAATTTTACTGATGCCAACTCTCCAGCATTTATACTGTAGGACTGACTAGATGCAACCGGATCATTCTTTTTGGGTGCTTCTGTTTGAGCCACAAATTGTCCATAATCTTGAACTTTGAGTGTAAAACCTTTCAGGAAATCTGGTTCTTCACTGATGATGCGATTTACATTGCCATCTGTGGTAATCTCCGCTTTTACGGGAAGTGAATTATACAGGATCACAGCTTCTTTGGTAGCTTGTCCGAAGGCAAACTCCTGTGAAAACATTGCTATGAAAACAAGTAAAATTTGGGGGAAATTTGTATTGTTCATGGTAAATTGAATTTTAATATATTTGTCTTCTATTCATCCAACAGCCCTCTACCTTCTTTTTTAACTAAATCTTGTGATTGTAAATCATTCAACAATTTATCAAGGATTCCATTGACAAACTCTTTACTCTTCGATGTGCTATAATTTTTTGCCAATTCCACATATTCATTCAATGTCACCTTGGTCGGTATCGTAGGACAGTATAGAAACTCACAAATTGCCATTTTCAGCATGATCATATCCAGAATAGCAACTCTTTCTGCATCCCAGTTTTGTAAAACAGGTTCGATCATATTTAATAACATTGCATCCTCTGTAAAAGTTTTTAACAGCAAATATTCGCCGTAATCCTTACTAGTTTCAGCATCAGGGTAATGTTCCATATAGAAATCATCATCTTCAGCTGGTAATGCTTTGAGTACTTTTTTGATGGTGCCTATGATGAGAGACTTGTCATCTTCCCAATTTGCAAACTGATCTTCGATAATTTCGTTGAACAATTCGCTACGTCTGCAAAAACGAAACAACTCAAGTAACATCTCCAAATTTTCGTCGTTACTTGTCTCTTTACCAAGGAATTGCAAATATGGTTCTTCTTTCGAAAACTCAAACCGGAAGCAAGACCCATCGATACGGCCGCGTCATCCGTGGTGTTTCCGGCTGATGGTCGCCATTTGTGCGTGCCGGATCTTTCACAATGCGACGGCCTGTTT
>CALFYH010000209.1 GCA_937952155.1 uncultured Saprospiraceae bacterium | reverse complement strand
AGATTGCAAAATAAGACTCAGGTTTTCCCATTGCCCGGCAATGTATTTGTACATAATAGACTCACGCATTCGCTTGAAGTGGCATCTGTAGGGCGATCTTTAGGTTCATTGGTAGGGCAGTCACTTATCGACCATCACCATGCCACATTTACAGAAGATCAAAAGGCATTTTATACTTACGAACTTTCTGGTGTAGTCGCTTCCGCCTGTTTAGCGCATGATTTAGGTAATCCAGCATTTGGTCATTCTGGCGAAAAAGCCATTTCACATTATTTTGATGTGAATGCATCCATGATCTTAAATCAAAAAAGCCTTAGATCGCATTTTGATGATGAACAATGGAAAGATTTGACAAATTTTGAAGGCAATGCCAATGCCCTAAGGCTATTAACAAGGCAATTTAAAGGTAAACTCGAAGGTGGCCAACGATTGATGTTTGTCACATTAGCTTCTATATTAAAATATCCGTGTTCATCTTCTCAAATGGACAAAAATCTAATGCATCGTAAGAAATATGGGTATTTTTTGTCTGATCTAAATGCTTTCGAAAATGTAGTAAGTGAGTTCGGTCTAATTCAAGACAATAACATTGCCCATCGACACCCATTTGTTTATCTAGTAGAAGCTGCTGATGATATCTGTTACCGTATCATCGATATGGAAGATGCGCACAGGATAGGTATTTTGTCTCGTACTGACACAGAACATTATTTCCTTTCATTATTAGCTGATCTTCAAGACAATATTCAACGTACGAAAGAAGTTTTGGTAAAAATCACTGACAATAATGAAGCTATATCTTATTTGAGAGCAAAGTGTATCAATGGTTTGGTGATGAAGGCAGCCGAAGTTTTTAGTCAAAACAGGGAGTCAATATTACAAGGTAAATTTAATAGTACACTGATGGATGAAGTAGAAAAATCTTGTCCATATCTACAAAAAATCAATGAAATTTCCATCCAAAAAATCTACAATCATCCTTCGGTCATCGAGGTAGAGATAGCTGGTTATAATGTCATGTCAGAAATTTTATCCGTATTTATCGAAGCTGTACTTAGCGAAAAACGCTCGCCATTACAAAAAAAATGCCTACACCTGATCCCAGATCAATATAACCTAGCCAATGATCAAGTTAGCGCTTACGAAAAGGCTATGAGTGTCCTTGATTTTGTATCTGGTATGACGGATGGGTACGCTACAGAGATGTACCGGAAAATGAAAGGCATCGATATACCGTCACACAAATAAAAATAATGTCATCTATGTCAAAATTCATTTTATATTTCTTAGTTTGTTTGATTACAACATTAAGTACATTTGCCCAATCTGATACCATTAGATTGAAAAACCCGAGTTTTGATGGTACTCCCAAAAGAGGTGGAGAAGCTGAACTTGGAATAGATGGTTGGTTTGATTGTGGAAAAATAAATTTCCCTACCGAAACACCGCCAGATATTCATCCCAACAATTTTTGGGGTGTAAATTTGGAAGCCCAACACGGGGAAACATATTTAGGTATGGTTGCTAGAGATAATAATGCTTATGAAAGTGTGATGCAGGAATTAGCATCTCCTTTATTATCGAAAAAAACGTATAGCTTAGATATTTATTTAGCACAATCTCCAAAATATTTAAGTAAAAGTAGGAAAACTTCACATGAAGCCAATTATACTAAACCGTCTATTTTAAGGATAATATCAGCAGATAAAAATTGCAATGTGCAAGAAATTTTATACAAATCTCCACCTATTGAGCATCAGGATTGGAAAAAATATACCGCAATCATGACGCCAAAAGACAATGTTGAATATCTAATACTTTCCGTGTATTCAGTCAAAGCTGAGAATAATGGTCATATTTTAGTCGATGGTTTATCGGATATTATTGTAGTAAAGCCATAATTTGAAAAATAAAATAATTATTTAAAGTTGCTTCGATATCGTTAATTTTGCGTTAATCAAGACTTATCTACAACAAAAGCACTATTTTTGTGCGTTATACTCCATAATTGATCTGTTTTTATAGTTTCATGTATAAAGGAATTTTTGTATTTTTATTGTTATCTGTTAATATCACGCTGATATCTGCACAGTCTGATACAATCAGATTAAAAAATCCTAGTTTTGAGGATACTCCCAAAAGAGGCGGAGAAGCTGTAGATGGAATAGCTGGTTGGTTTGATTGTGGTAAAATAAACTTTGCTAGTGAAACACCACCAGATATACACCCAAATGGTTATTGGAGTAACAATCTGCCTGCATCAGATAAAAAGACCTATTTAGGTATGGTCGTAAGAGATAATGGCACTTATGAATCTGTCTCCGTGCGTTTAGATTCGATGTTGGAAGCAGGTAAATGTTATAAATTTTCTATTCATCTCGCGCGCGCAGAAAAATATCTCAGCAAAAGTAGAATGACAGAAAAAGATGCAAATTACATAACTCCTGCTGTCTTAAGAATATGGGGCGGCTCAGGTTTTTGTAACGAAAGAGAACTGTTGGCAGAATCTAATCCAGTTAATAATTCAAGTTGGCAAATTAACACCTTTGAAATCAGACCTAAATCCAATATACGATCCATCACATTTTCTGCATTCTATAAGACACCAACATTAATGCCTTATAACGGCAATATCCTTGTAGATGGCGCGTCGGCTTTCATTCGTGTACCATGTCCTGGTGAACCACCATTTGCAAGTGCCAAAAGCAAACTACCACCACATAAACGTAAAAAAAA
>CALFYH010000208.1 GCA_937952155.1 uncultured Saprospiraceae bacterium | reverse complement strand
AGAAAAGGTAAGATATAAGTCTGCGATGTGAATGTATGATTGTAGATTGCAATAGTGCAGTCAAGCATTCCAAATAGCACAATAATAATGGTAAAATATGTAAGCTTTTTGCGATTTTTTTCTAAAAATGGATTATTCATGCTTCCTAAGGGAATCATCATCAAAAATGAAATCAAGGAAGTCGAAAGCAATCCTTCATTTTGTACGCCTAAAAAATAGGCAGTTGTACATATAAGTCCTAAAGACAACGAGATACCAACTAATCTTGCTGATTGTTTTTGATCTTCTGATAATGTGAATTTTCCATATGTGTTAGTAAGCAAATAGAGATTCATTAGTGGAGAAAAAATCCAAGATGATATAAAAAACAAAAATAAAATTGCGATAATGGGTATTAAAAATGGCTGGAGACTTTCGCTTTTTTTAGCTATAGTGATTAATATTCTGTAAACAACATAGCCACCAATGATGAAGGCCCATTGGTTTCCACCTTTCATTTTACCCAACCAAAGCATGAGCATCAAAAAATACCGATAAACCGGGAATTTTGATTTCATCGCTTCCAACATTCCGCCTTTAGCATATTCGTTATTGGGATTGTTTTTCAGTGCTTCCTTGAAATGGATCAATGCATCTGCAGACTTTCCATGATGGAGCATACTCCAACCCATGTTAGCGTGTGTATCAGTATTATTTGGATCAGTGGCTAGGCTTTTATTGATGGTTTGAAAAGCTTCGTCTTTTTTGTTGAGTCCGATTAAAGCTGATGCCCGAGCATTGAGTGCATCTATATTTTCTGCGTCCAATTCTAATGCAGTATTCGCACTTTGCAATGCATCTGTGTAATCTTTCGTTTGAAGCTGCAAACTGGCTTTGTAGGCAAAAAAATCAGGACTATCAGGCTCCATGCTGATGGCTTGATCTATCATAGATTTGGCTTCGACATATTCTCGTTTTGATCCTTTAATCGTAGCCAATAAGTAAAAGACAAACGGATCATCGGGATGTTTGGACAATATCATCCTGATCAAATCCTCAGCAGCTTGATAATCGCCCAATCCTGCTTTTGTGACAGCCATCATCTTGATCAGCTCTGGCCCGTCATAGCCAGTGGCTAACAGACGTTTTAGGATATCATCAGCTTGATTGAATCTACCCTGTGATAGTAAAACCTCAGCATGTGAAATTTGTCTTAAGAACTCAGGTTGATCCATTTATTTTATATATTTCAATATTTCGTCATATATACCTGACTCATTTGCAAATAGTGCATAATTTTTTGCGGTATTAAACCACTCTCTTGTACTAGCATGATGTCTTTTGGTGGCTGCAAGCAAATCTTGTGTAGTGATAGGCTCTGGCACTCCTGTTTTGAAGGCAACTTTTAGTTTTTCTTCAATGGCTAGATCAACCAATGCCTTCAAATCTGCTCCTGAATAATATTTAGCCTGTTCTGCAACCTTTGCAAAATCTATTTTTTCAGTTGGTTTGCCTTTGAGCAGGATTTCAAGTATCTTTTGTTTGCTGATCTGGTCTGGTGGTGGTACAAAAATGATCCTGTCGAATCTTCCTGGCCTTCTGAAGGCTGGATCGAGATGCCAAGGTGCATTGGTGGCTCCTATAACCAAGATACCGTCATTGTTGCTCTGAATGCCGTCTAATTCTGCCAAAAACTGATTGATCACATGCCTGCCTGATGAATTTTTCATATCAGATCTGCTGGCTCCGAGTGCATCTACCTCATCAAAAAACAAGACACATGGCGTATTTCTACGTGCTACTTCAAAGGTGTAACCCATGTTTTTTTCGCTACGACCTATCCACATATCTAGTATATCACTGATACCTACGTTGATGAAATTGGCATTTATTTGACCAGCTGTAGCTTTAGCAAGAAATGTTTTTCCACATCCAGGAGGACCGTAAAGCAGGATTCCACCACCAATTTTTTTACCATAAGCAGCATATAAGTCGGCATTTTCTAAGGGCTTTATAATCTTAAGATCTATTTCCTGTTTGACATGATCCATGCCGCCGACGTCTTTGAAGTTTATCTCTGGTTTTTCCATTAGATAATACTTATCATCCAATTCACCATCAAAACCAAAGCCGAAAGGATCATCTTCATCCATTTCATCATCATCAAAATTGACTGATGGCATTCTTAGATTTTCATCCAGTTCTTTATCTTCAAAGTCCGGATTGTGATCCAATATTTTCTCGTAAATCTCTTGCGCTTCGTCTAGTGACTTCTCTCTGACCAATGATTTGGCACAAATGACCAACATTCTTTCTGTCACTTTTTGGCGTGCTATCAGCTCTTCCACAATAACGATCACACCGGAATATCTGCCACGACGAAAGTATATTTCAGCCAAGCCTTCTTTGGCCCTGATGTTGTTTTTATCATACTCCAATACAACCTGATATTCAGATTCTGCTTCTTCTATTTGATTGAGATGAAAATATTTGTCACCCAACATGATGCGCAAAGGCAGATTGTCTGGCGAGTTTTGCAACGCTTCTTTTAAGGATTCTATATCTTTATTTTTCATCTATATATTGTTTATGATTTTACCACTAATTGGTGTTGCATTGATTTTATGTAAGAGGAGATTTTGTATTTAATTTATTATTAATGTTTTAAATATTTGAATGTATTATAATATTATGTTTTTTAACGTTATATATTTGGATATTCTAGAATGTTCCAAAACATCATGACTTACTGACTCCAGCCGATTGTTGATGAGATTTTTAGTTTCTGTTATTTGTTGCTTTGTTTGGGTGAAAATTTCTTCTTTCATTTTACCATTTGAATTCTGATATTTTTCTAATGATTTGATTTCCACCATTTCTAAAAATTGATCAAAAATAACTTTTGTTTTTTGTTTTCCAAGTAGCAAAATACTGATAAGAAATCGATTGCCATTGATAAAATCAAGATCTTCATACAAATCTTCGACATCATCATTGACTTCAGTCACCAAATCATAATAACGCCAATCTGCCAGCTGGCCGTATATTGGACTCAATTTATATTTTTCATAAATAAGTCTTCGCAGCAATTTGACATCACATGATTTGTAAAAATAAAAATATTCCATATCCAATCGTAGTGGTGTTTTTCCTGTTCGTAACTCTAGCTCATGTTTTTCATATTTTTTGATATGATTTAGATAAGTTGCAGAAGATTTATTATCAATACCGAATACATTAAGATGTTTTATAATATTTTCCCAATGCCAAGACAATATTGCTTCATCGGTTTGCCAATGTGCCTCCAAATGTGCATCAAGATAATAGATAGATGCTTGCAATTTTACAAGATCTTCTGTGAATTTTCTGGCTAATTCATCTGGTTCATTGGTTTCATTTATCAATTGGGGAAACAACCTATATTCAAATAAACTCAAAATTTTATTTCTAAGGTCTGCTTCATTGATATGTTGTTCTATCATTTGCTAAAGGATGAAGGTTTTTGGACTGATCGAATGTCCGAATGAAAATATATAATGGTGTAAATTTGTGAAAAATTTTACTGTTTTAAACATTATTGCCGAAAAAAAGATTTTGAATACGATTCTTTTTGAAGTTTGATGAGGTAATCCAATACTGAAAATAAGAAATTTGGTATTATTCAAGAATATGAACATACACCCTAGGAAGTATGAATATAGCAAGTGTTAAAGTTATTTTAAGTAAGGTCATAGATGAATCTTTTTGTCACTTCGTTCAGTTATGCTACTATAAATTATCACTCAGAAGGTTTCTAATGCAAAAATATCTGATCTATTTAAGTATTTTTTTGGTTCCAGTTTTATGGCATCCTATGCTTGGTCAAAACAAGATCAAATGGATGTCATGGGAAGAAGCACTCGAAAAGTCGAAAAAAACTAAGCGAAAGATATTCGTAGATATCTACACAGATTGGTGTGGTTGGTGCAAAAAAATGGATAAATCCACATTTGCCGATAATGATATTGCAAAATATATCAACGAAAACTATTATCCTGTAAAGTTTGATGCTGAAATGACATCACCAGTTACATTAAAAGGTACAGAATACAAATTTGTGAAAAGCGGAGCACGTGGATATCACGAACTGGCTGCTTACCTTTTGCAAGGAAGGATGAGTTATCCATCGATGGTGTTTTTGGATGAAGAACTAAGCTTGATTCAAGCTATTCCTGGTTATCAGGATAAAACTACTTTCGAAATGATCATCACCTATTTTGGCAATAATAGCCATAAATCCGTTCCTTGGAACAAGTACATGAACCTATATAGCAGGGAAGTGTATTTTGGAAATTAGGGAGTAGTTTATTTTTATAAAATTCTACACAAATTTCGGAAATACGTTGTCTTAAAATATATTATTTTTGCAATTATTATATTTCTTAATATATTATTAGTTAATCAATTGTATTTACATAGGAGTAGCTACTATTTATGTAAATCGGAAAGTAAAAGTTATGTAAATCGTAAAATAAAAGCTATGTAAGTCGGAAAGTAATATTTATGTAAATCGTAAAATAGAAGTTATGTAAATCGTAAAATTCAATAAAAACTATTACCTTTGTCTAAAATTTTGCTATCATGGTAAATAGGACAATTGTAGAAGGTATTAATGCGTATATGCAACGATACCCAATCGTAGCTCTAACTGGCCCAAGGCAGTCTGGCAAAACAACCTTGTTGAAGGGCATATTTCCTGATTTTCGGTATGTTTCTCTGGAGAATCCTGATAATCGAGCATTTGCCGAAAATGATCCTAATGGTTTTTTGCAATTGTACGATCAAAAAGTGATCTTGGATGAAGTACAAAGAGTTCCTGCACTTTTATCATACATACAGACGATCGTGGATTCTAATAATATGATGGGCCAATTTATACTTTCAGGGTCGCAAAATTTTAATTTGATGAAATCAATAACGCAAAGCCTGGCAGGACGAGTCGCGCTCTTCAAGTTATTGCCGTTTGATATGACGGAATTAAAATCTGCAGACTTGATTCCTTCAGACTATAAGCAATTGATCATAAAAGGTAGTTATCCTGCATTGTATGATCGATCTATTCCGTTTGCATCTTTTTATGCCAATTATATAGAAACATATATCCAAAGAGATGTCACAGAACTCTTGTCTATTAGAGATTTTGGTTTGTTTAGGACTTTTTTGAAATTGTGTGCTGCTCGCATAGGACAACAACTAAATATTGCGAATCTAAGCAGTGAAACAGGTGTCTCAGTACCAACGCTGAGATCATGGATTTCTATACTAGAGAGCAGTTATATTGTGTACCAATTGCCACCATTTTTCAAAAACTTTAATAAGAGATTGGTCAAAAGCCCCAAACTGTACTTTTATGATACTGGGTTAGCGAGTTTTTTGTTGGGAATAAGAAATGAAAAAACACTTTTGGAAAGTGAATTTAAAGGAGCGCTATTCGAAAACATGATCATCACCGAATACGTAAAGCAAAATTATCATAATAACTTGTATCATGACTTTTATTATTGGCGAGATAGCAACGGGCATGAAGTCGATTTGCTCGTAAGCAATGATACAGCGTATGATGCCATAGAGATCAAATCTACCAAAACCATACTGCCGAAACAATTTGCTGGCCTAGATTTTTTGGCTAATATAGGTGGCGATGCCATACGCCGCAAAATATTGGTTTATGGTGGTGACAGTAGCCAGAAACGTACCCATTACCAGATTTGGGCTTGGTCGGGTTTGAAGTTGGAGTTTGAATAGAAAGAATTAGACAAAGTTGAGTAAAAAGTACATTTGATCATTAAAAATATAATAGTTAGGCTAAATACTTAGCTTAGTATAGCAGAGCTTTTGATGTCTTTGGAAATATGCAATGCCTATATACGGCAATATTTAACTAAAATTCGTATTTACCCCAAAAATTCCAAAGATTTCAGTTCTGATTCTATGCTTTCTAGCACATTTTTATCATCTGAGAAGAAGATAAGCCAGCCGATACTGCTGATGGCCGCTGCGATCAGGATGCCTAACCAAAACGTGATCCGTTCATCAGAAATCAGGTCTGTGGTAAATACTAATAAAAGCGGAAAAAAGATAAAATAGGCGAGTTTTACAGCCGAATATCTCATTTCCTTCAGGTAGAATCCTTCCCATAAGTAACGGTCAAAGTTGTTTTTATGCTCCGTGAGATTTAGGGTTGCAGTCGTCAGTCGTTTGCGGATATATACAAAATACACTAAACAAAGTAGGATCGACACCAAAGCAAAAATGCTACCAAATACCACAAAATGGGCTGTAGAAATAATGGTCAGACCGATCATCAGCGCATTAAACATCATCATGTATTCACGTTTGTCTGTGTCCTGTTTCATTTTGCGGATCAGCTCTATTCTTTTGGATTCGCCAAGCGTGATATTGCCTTCCTGTTGAAATGTATTTTCGGTTTCAGTGACAATATCCTGAATTTTCTGGCTTTTATTTTCGCGAATGTAAGGAGTCATATCATCTGCCATAAGTGTATATTTTAAGCAATTATCTTGCAAAGATAAACATATTATATATTATGGCAATGTTTTTATTACTGAAATTTAATATTTTATGGAATAATATAATTGAATTAGGCATTTAAGAAATAATTGTTTTGTAAGGCATTGGTTGGTGATTTAGCATTCGATTGAGCAGGTTGTCAAAAATTCCTTCTTTCATCTTATTTCGATTATATCTATAACAATATTCATCCAAGTAATACTGTAAATGTTTTGCATGCCCATGTGTTCCTCTCAACCATGACTTAAAGCCCATGATTACTCTATGCATTATTGAAAAATTACTTCCTTTCTTAGTTGACTTCTCTGTTGTAAGATTTGGCATTTCTTTTTCTAAACTTCTGTATGATGACCAAGCATCTGTCGTTATTGATGCATTTGTCGAGATATTTTCATCCATGAATGTTTTCAAATTTTTCTTTGTTGATCGATCTATTCGTTTTGCATAAATTCGAGTAGCTCCTTTCTTGTTTTTCTCTATTGCTATGACTACCAGTCGTTTATCTTTATTCTTCCTACCTACGACGCCTTCTTCTTGCTGACCTACCACAAACTCATCAACTTCGACTTTTCCTAATAACGGGTTATTACCACTACTGGCCATGGCTTGCATAACTTTCTGCTTAAACAGCCAACATGTCTTTTGTCTTAACTCTAGTTTCCTACTCAACTCTGTGGATGCAATCCCTTTTTTACTCGTTGAAACATAGTATATTATCCAAAATGCTTTAAGGATTGAAAATTTTACTTTATGAAACAGTGTACCAGCCGTTGGACTCTCTAAATATGCACACTTAGTACATTGCCTCTCATATTTATCAACGCCTTTACAATATTTTGTGTTTTTACATTTTGGGCATTGATAGCCATCTTTCCATTTCAAATCAGCTAAATAGGCGTAACAACTGTCATCATCTACAAATTTACTCTGAAATTCAAATATTGATAGGCTTTTAAATCTTGCTTCCATTATTTATAATATATTTGTAACAAATATAGGCATTTATTTTCATTGTTTATATGCCTAATTCAATAAATTTTATTTTTATTAATTTCTAAATATTATAATCATGAGAATTCAAAATTTAATTTTGGCAATGACATTTTGTATTACTGGCACTTTGAGTGCATATTCCACAACTATTCCCTCAAAGACTCCAGAAAGGATTCAGATTCAGGCACTGTTGAACAATATTGATTACAAACAATATCTCACCACTGAAGCAAAAGTAAATATTTCATTTTTCGTTACGGCAAAGAATGAAATTGTTGTAGTTTCCACAGATAATAAAGATTTAGACCATGTACTGAAACTAGCCCTAAATTATAAAAAGATTGCCATGAATGATTTGGATTACCAGACAATCTATACGATTCCAGTATCGATCAAGTAAATCATAATAATAGTTTTTCGCAGTTGATTTTTTAAAGCCGAAGATATGTATGTCTTCGGCTATTTTTTTGGCTTCTTTGTAACAAAATCCTAGTATTCGCGAAATAATTTATAGAAAAAGACACATTTTTAAAATAAAAGCAAAATAATTTCGTTAGTAATATCGTAAAGTTCATAAAATATTATTTTCTTTGCACCCGAATAATTAATTAAATACAAATAAAATTTTAAAAATATTTGCAATGGCAGACTACAAGATGGACAAAATAGACCTGAAGATAGTAAGAATGCTTCAGGAAAATAGCAAAATAACCAATCTTGATTTATCAAAGAAAATCGGATTGTCCCCAGCACCAACACTTGAAAGAGTAAAAAAACTGGAGCAGTCTGGTATCATTCAAAGTTATCACGCTAAAGTAGATTCTTCTGCGATAGGATTGAATGTAAAGACATTTGTGTTAGTATCCTTGGCTTGGCAAAAACCAAATGCTTTGGATAATTTTATCAGAAAAGTAAAAGCTGTTCCTGAGATCACAGAGTGTTATATCATCACAGGTGATGCGGACTTTTTGCTCAAAATCGTGTGTAAGGATATACCTACTTACGAAAAGTTGCTTTTTAAGACGCTTTCGCAAATTGAAGAGATCGAAAGATTGAAGACATTGATGACACTTTCTAAAGTAAAGAAGGAAAAAGTGCTTCCTTTCGACTACGAGAATGTAGAAGAATAAGTTGTATAAATTATAATATAACTTTAAAAATACAAACCGTTTCCAGTTATATCAGGAAGCGGTTTTTTTTTACACAAAATGTAGCCAACACCATGTTGTGGAAGTTTTATAAACACGATAAGGATATTTGCAGCTATCTAATGGGAACCATGCACCTTGCTACCAAGGAAGCATATACCTATGCAGATGTTGCAAAAAAGTACATCTTAAAATCAGCAGTTTATGCAGGAGAAATGAACCTCGGCGAATCTGTTGATGAAGACATAACTTCATTTTTCTTATTGCCGGAAGGCGAGCTATTTGAAAGGAGTTTTAGACCTAAAGTGTATAAGAAATATCTTGCTTTGGTGCGCAAATGTTATGGTATTTCACTTGATGACTATAAAAGGTACACGCCATTTTACATAAACAACCTATTGGCAGAAGCTGCCTTACCAACTGTTTACCCAAAACCATTGGACCAATATCTTTGGGAATTTGCACAGACCAATGAAAGAATAATGACTGGTGTGGAATCACTTCGGGATCAAATCGAAATATTGGAACATATACCGATGGATTATCAAATCAAAGCGTTCAGAGATAATATGAAAAATATTGCTACATTTAGGCATAAAATGTTGTCTATCAATGCTATGTACGGTGATGGCCAATACATCCAACTTTATAAGAACGCTCAAAAAAGTATGGGAAAAATCAGAAATCTAATGATCTTTGACAGAAATGAAAATATGACCAAAGCTATAATTAATCTGTCAAATGAAAAATCTTCTTTTTTTGCTATAGGTGCTGCACATTTCGCAGGCAATAAAGGCATATTGGCACAATTAAAAAAAGAAGGCTATAAAATCAAACAATTGACTTAAGCAACCATCAATAAACTTTATTTGCTTGTATCTTGCACTGAAAATCCTTTACTTGCTATTTCTTTGTCGTTTATCAAACTTACAAAATAGTACAAGCCTTCAAGTGGTTTTGGCAAATCAATTTTCAGAATCTTTTCCCCAAAAAATGGTGGTGTAAAGGTTGTAGAATAAACTTCTTTGCCAGTGCTATCATAAATTTTAGCTAAGGTTTCACTATTGTTTGGTGAGATATAGGTTAGTGATAAGGTGTTTTCAAAATAATTGGCTGTTTTTACTTCTAAAGCTCCTTTTGGACTCAATGATTGACCGCAATATGTACTTAGAATGATATTCATGCTCTTTAGTACATTGAGTCTGCCGCCAGAAGTATTCTTATTGGTCAAGCTAGGTTTAAGATCTACACCATTTATTAGGGCGTCTTTGATGGCAAGGGCAGCTTCTGGAGCAGAAGCTCTTGTAAATTCATAAAATTCGCTGCACTTTAAGGAATATAATAGTGCCGCAGCACCTGATACTATTGGTGTAGATAAAGAAGTACCTGTTTCTGTCTTGTAATTGCCTTTGGAAGCGAGGTCAGTACTAAGAATTTTTTCGCCTGGTGCCGCAATATCAACACTGATATTACCATAACCGGTGTAAGGATCTTTGACATCGGCTTTATTTGTCGCATTGACTACCAAAAGATATGGTGATGTACAAGTGGATGGCATGTCACCTTTAACTTCTACATCATAATTTGAATTTGTAGTAGAAGCTACACAAAGTACTCCAACCGCACCTAATTTGTCATACATAGAACACCAAGCAACATAATCTTTAGCGAAAGCTTCATCAAGTCCACCAGAATAACTAATCACTTTGAGATCTACTCCTTTGCTACCACCTGAACTAATGTATAACTTTTTGACTTGAAGAAAATAATTGTAACTCTCGATAATGTCAGAAACTAAAGATCCTGATGTAACTGGCAATAGCTTTAGGTTCCAATTCATGCCTGAGATCCCCAAATTGTTGTTGCCTTGTGCTCCCAATACGCCCAATACATTGGTACCATGACTTTTTACATCGTGAATTCCACGTTTGGTATGTTGGTTCCAGCCGTTAATATCATCAACATATCCATTGGAGTCATTGTCTATATTATCTCCAGCTTTTTCATCTGAATTGATATAAATGTTATTTTTGAGATCTTCGTGCAAAATGTCGAAACCTTCATCCACCACACCAATGATTATATCGTCACCATTGAAATCTTTGCCACCTGAAGTGACGTCCCAACTATCATATGCTTTGACTATGTCAAGATAATACTGCTCAGAAAGCCTTGTGTCATTGGGTTTTACTCTATTAGAAACTCTAGAGTTTTTGGAAACGGATTGGATGTATTGGTTAGTTTTACACCACGAAAAAAGTGACCGATCATCGCCATCTTCGAGCAGCCAAATTTCTTCACTAAGTTGATTCGCTTTGATTTCAGACAATGGGAAAGTAATTTTATACCCATCCAATACCTTGTCAATATCAGTATTTTTGGTTATGATAATGACTCCATTATTTGGATTCTCAACATTCTGCGCCTGACCGACACAAGTGATCAGGACTAAAAGCCACAAAAGCTGTTTCATTCTAAAGTTTATTTTGCGAAAATTTAATACAAATATATGGAATTGATTATTGTATTTGTTTATTATATGGTAAAAAATGTAAATATAATTGCCCCAAATGTCTTGAACGATTAGATTATTTATCAGATTTTTGCTTTTTATATGTTCCCTTGAATTTTTTTTCTCCAGCATTGATTTCAAAAGTAAGGTGATTTTCTTTTGGTGGTACTGGGCAATTATATCCACTGCTATAGGCACACCAAGGATTGTAACATTTATTAAAATCTATTATGATTTGGTTGTCTGTGATATCTTTTTCATATAGATTGATGTATCGGCCTCCACCATACGTTTCTTCATCATTGGTAATGTCCTTGAATGGTAGGAAGAGATGTCCTTTGTACAAGGGATTGGCAGGTTGAGTCATGTTTTGGTAAATATGCAATCTTATATTTTGATCTTTGTACTTGCATTCTGCTATTGCATAGACCCTATACAGTCGAGTGACTCCACTATACGTAGGCATATCAAATGGTTTTGCATTTTCTACTTTGGTGCACTGACATGTAAGTTTCCAAGCTGGTTCTGCTGGATAAAAATCAAGGAATGGGAGATCATCTTTCGTCAATGGAGAACGAGCATCTTGGAGAAAGTCGTCCTTATATTCTTGTCTATACGCGGAAAGCTCACTTACATAATTAGACCTATTTTTGGTAAGAGTACAACCGATTATCGAGAGCAAGAGTATGGGGAATGTTATCTTTGGGATCATAAGGGTTCAATTTTATTTGCATTAATAAAGAGTGTTAGGTGAACAGAAAAGACGCCATAATTTACAACAATGCAAAAGGATACTTGGTTTTTGTATCAATTTTTGTACAATGGTTATCAATAGTTCTTCAAGTCTGATTTCTGCATTGTCATCAGTTTAAGTTTTCTATTTCTTTTTTTAATTTCTCTACAGTTACGGTATAAACCTGTTGCTGTTGTTTAAGATGATTGATTTCCGATTCATTTCTTTTGTTTTCCACTTCTAATTTTATTTTTTCTTGATTTAATTTAGCATCTTCAACTTTTAAATCGGCAGCCGTCTTGGCTAAGCTTGCCTTAATTTTTCCCTGTGAACTTTGCTCATCCGC
>CALFYH010000207.1 GCA_937952155.1 uncultured Saprospiraceae bacterium | reverse complement strand
TTATTTTATTAAAAAATTTTATACTAAATAATGCCATTCCATGAATTGCTATCATTGTGCGCCGCAGCTTTTTTTGCTGCTTTTTCCACATTGACCTCTTTGCTCGCTATTTTCACAACAATTTTTACTTTTTTTACCAGCACAAGATTTTCCTCCTGTATTTCCGCAAGCATTCCCTGATTTTGAATGCCTATCTGCTGTTGATTGTTTACATTCGCTTCCTTCTTCGTGAGTACCATTAACTATTGTAGTGAATTTGTCTTTTTTTATGTAAACTGGTGTATAAACCACATCCATTTTTTCCAGCTGTTTGGTAAATGCCCTCATGTGGTTTCGTGATCCTCGATTTAGGTTTTCATACACATTGAGTATATCTTTATTGCTTGTGACCGAAATAAGTTCATCCAAATCAGCAATATCCAAATCTTCAATGGTTGCACCAACCAAAAAAGCATCTTGAAGTGATTTACTTCCTTTGGTTGTTAAATCCTGATATAATTTTTGCATTTGCGTGTTGGCATACTGTCCTTTCGTTGCTATGTATGGGTCTTTGATACTGAATTGATCCAACAGGCCTTTTAACAGTTCTCCATGTCTAGCTTCACTTTGTTTGATATTATTAAATACGTGATGGTCCCACATTTCGTCGAGAAAGGAATAAACTTCGAAGGCAAGTTTTTCTTCTTCTCTCATTTTAATCAATCCTGCCTTGTCGTTTTCTGTCAATGCGTCGCTGGTAGGAACCGAAAAATTGGATGGAACAAATGCGGACAATAGTAGTACGGTGAAAATTCCAAAAATAATAGTGATAGGTCTCATTTTATATTGTTTTAAAGTGTATAATCAAATGTATATATAGATGATACGCACCTGTTTTATTTTCCTTTCACTTTTTTGAATATTTTTTATGATTGTTTAAAAAAAAATTGATTTTTCAATTTAACCTGATTTATCCATTAGGATACTTATTGAAAAGTTAAATTACAATAAGTCACCGACTTAGATTCGAAAAGCAAGCTGTGTGCTGGTTTAGCAGTAGCATCGCTATTGTTACAGAAGATAAGTTGGCGAAGCTTCTGATTTTAAGCAAGCAAGCTTCGTAATAGATTTTCTATAACATGTTCATGGTTAAAAGCACCCAATCACTTAGCACATTTGCCGGGTGCGCCGCCCCATGGTCTGATTTTATCTGCCACAAATTGCGAATCAGGTTGAAGAATTCCGTTTAACTTTATAAGCACACCAGCAGCCAATTCTGTTGAAGGAGCAATAAAACTATCTTTGATATCGACTTGCCATGTTTTACCTTTCCAATCCTTAACAACAATATAATCGCTTTCCATAGAAACAACTTCACCCGAAAGCGTACCTAGATTAGGTTGACTCCAAATAGTTGTCTTCTTTTCAAGTAAACTTTCGTAAGATTCGATATTTGTTTCAAATTTATTTTCAAACCATTTTGCACCACCTGTCAGAAAAAAAAGTGTTCCTATAGCCAAACTTATTCCCGTGCTAAAACTCAGCAATTTACCAAACGTAAATTTATATGCGCGGCCTGTTGACAAGACACTCATAATTGACGCTCCTAAAAAGAAAATCATAGTACCAAGCCACAGTATAGGCAAAAGTACCAAAATAGATTCAAGCGTTGAGTGTTTGAAATGTTCTAATAAATCAAACCCATTGACAGAAATTGCAAAAAGAATAATGGAAAAAGAAATACTTCCCATCATAATGAATAAAAAATATAAGATCCATCTTCTCCATTCGTTATAAATAAATGCCCATTTGGATGTGGGTTTGATATTATCACTTTTTATTTTATTGACTATTTTTTCTGAAATGTTCATATTTGTATTATTTAAATATGGAATTATCAAATTTACCTTCAGCCAACTGTCTAAAAGACTTTTTGGCTCTATTGATTCTTGTAGCGACGGTGCCTTCAGGAATTTTCAAGATATCTGAAATTTCATCATACTGTTTGCCTTCAAGATATTTCAAAACTAAGACTTCACGATATTCTTGTTTCAACAACGGCAGTATTTCTTCAATTATCGCATACAATTTTTCACTTTCCTCAATGTCCTTATCATCATATGCAACCAATTTGCTCAAGCGTTCATCATCTATATTTATTAAATGATCCTTAGCAAATGAAGTTTTTTTACGCCAATTACTAATGGTTTCATTATGTACAATGCGAAAAATCCAGCTTTCTAACGAAAGTCGCGGATCATAACCATGTAAATTCTTCCAAATTTTGATAAAAGCTTCTTGCAAGATATCTTCTGATTCTTCTTGTTCGCATTGAGATATCTTTTTTATGTAGTGAATTAATCTTGTTTCATATTTCAAAATAAGACATGCAAAATATTCCATGTTTTCCAATGCCATATGGATTACTTCTTGATCTGATAGACCAACACACCAATCTTCTTTGAAATTTATCATTTACAAGATATGAATATAACATATACGCAACAAGGTAAAAATAATTTCAAAAATTAATTGTTATATAGGTAACGTATACATTTGGATTGAATTTCTGATAGAAAAATATTATTAATCATTTTCTTTCAATTGGTCCGTTTATTAAACAAGGGTGTATATTTATTCAGATTTTCTGCTACAATTTTTTTGATTTCGCCACCTGGATTTAGAAAATACATGAGCAATCCATAGATACTAGCTACAGTCATCGACTTCAAACACAAATTGACAATAGGATGAAAACTTGGTTGAACAAAACTCAAAAGTACAAAACAAATAAGTCCAGATGCAATTATCAAAATATGGCTTCCAAAATGTAACCTAAACCCAAACCTGACTTGTACAAATATGTATTTTATCAAATTAAAAATTACATAAGATATGGCTGTTGCAATGGCTGCACCCATGATTCCATACTTGGGCAACAATAAGAAATTCAGGATAAAATTAACCACACCAAGGACTATTAGAAAGTACATGTGAAATTTGTAATCCTTTGAATATGAAATGATAATCGAATTTACTCCAGTGACCAAATCAATAATCCGCGCTATGCTCAAAAATGAAAAAACAACCAAAACGGTATGTAAATCAAATTTATCCTTACCAGACATCAATAGGATAATATCTGGCCAAATAAAATAAAGTAAGAGAAACAAAAACAAGCCACCTATCAATCCGTAAACCGATGACTTTTGATATACGTCCTGAATATTTTCATGATTTCCATTTGCCCAGCTGGTGGATATGACTGGACTAGATATTTGATTTAACGCTTTAGTTGGAATTTCCATTACATTGGATATAGTCATTATTATACCATAAACGGCTACTGCTTCCAGACTAATCATAGCAGCAATCATGGCAATGTCGAGCCTTAGTGCTAATGTCGATCCCAATCCATTTAACATGGCAAATCCCATAAAAGATCTGAATTCCTTAAATTGGCTTTTATCAAGCAAAGCCATATCTGGTTTCCATGTATTAGGGCCTAAAGTATTGAGATAATAAAAAAGCGCTATACATACAATACAAAAGTAAACCAACACTGAACCCATAAACCATGATCTAGGCCAATATCCCAAATACACCATTAAGATCAAAATGGGCAAAAACAATTTCAATCCCAAAGTAACCAGCATATCAGGAATGACAATTCTGAGTTTTGCTACTGCATGATAATGAAAAATAGAAATATAGGTAAGAATATAACTTAGTAAAATGATGTACCCTAAATTCTTATCAATCTCAGAAAAGTTTGAAAATATTATAAGAAATTTTGCACGAAATAAAAAGTAAATACTAAGTAAAATAATGGATGACGCGACTACAGAAATTGTTGTCAAAATCAAGGTATAAACCAAAAATTTACTTGCTTTATTCTGTAAAACAAATTCAGGATAGAACTTAACTATCGCGGATTGGATCCCAAAACTCAAAAAAGGAACAAGAAGAACAGCATAGCCATAAATAGCATGAAAAGTACCATAGAGCAATTGATCCAAGTTATAAATAAAAATCACACTCAGAAATCCCAAAAAGGTACCAATAAAATTGATTGCAGTATATTTTATACTTTGTCTCTGTATTACACCCAAAAAACTACATTTTGTTGCTGCAAATGTAAAGATTACCAACCAAAAACCTCTAGAACAAACTTTTTATTTCAAATAAGCAAATAAAACCCACACTTTAAAGCTTAAATGTTAAAATTTTATGATTTTTGTAACATTTTAAACCAACCAACCGTCATCAATCCGTACATGAATAATGACAAAATGAATGCCCTAGAGTTACCCTTTAAAGATAAATTATATCGATTTGCTTTAAATATAGTTGGTAACACTTTTGATGCTGAAGATATTATGCAGGAGTTGATGATCAAAATCTGGAATCGGATGGATCAATACACACTGATAGAGAACAAGGAAGCTTGGTGCATGACAGTGACAAGAAACATGTGCATTGATAAAGTTCGCAATAAGAAAACCAGTGCTCAGGACATATCGGATTACCACCACTTACGCGATAGTACTCCGACGGTGGACAAAAAATTGGAAGAAACCGAGCGATTTGGCAATATCATGAGCTTGGTAAATCAATTGCCTGAAAAACAAAAAATGATCATCCATCTGCGTGATGTAGAAGGATATACATATCAGGAAATAGCTGATATGACCGAAACAACGGTAGATTTTGTAAAGGTGAGTCTTCATAGAGCGCGTAAGGCACTTAAAGAAGCATTGTTAAAAAGAAATATTAAAAGATATGAAGCATAATATTGATGATCTTCTAGAAAAATACTGGGATGGTGAGACATCGCTCGAAGATGAAAAATCTTTGCGTCAATATTTTTGTAGCAATGATATAGACGAGTCGCATCTTGCATTCCGCGATCTTTTCGGTTGGGCCACTGAAAGTGCAGCAATCAAATGCCCAGTTACTGATGATGTAGATGTGATATTAGAGAAATATTGGAATGGCGAGACATCGGTACAAGAAGAAAATGTGCTGAAAGCTTACTTCAAAAGTGGAAATGTTAGCGACAAACATCTACCTTTTGGTGAATTATTTTCATTCTTTGACAAGCAGGCTCAAATCACTTATACGGAGCCAACTTCAGTGAAAACTGAGAATACAACTCCAAAAACAGGACGTGTAGTTTCTATTTTTACAAGAAAATGGATCTATGCTGCAGCAGCGGCTAGTGTTTTGATTATTGCATCTGTGTTTGTTATCAAAAATTTCAATACAGAGACGACTCAGCCTGCTTACACAAGCGTCCACGAAATTGAAGATCCAGAAGAAGCATTGAGAGTCACCAAAGAAGCATTGGCTATGGTATCTAAAAAATTTAGAAAAAGCCAAGAATCGATCAAAGAAAATATGGGTGCCCTAGAAAAAGCAACCATCTTTAAATAAAATACAAAACAATTGAGGTATTTACCAAATAAGTAAGTAAATAACAATCAAATTTTAAATCACTAATTAAATCCAAATCAATCATGAAAAGTATTTTTTCATTAGCTTTTGCTATACTCGTATGTTTCTCTCTTTCAGCACAATCCGATGCTATCGAGCGATTTTTTAAAGACTATCAAGAAGACAAAAACTTCTCTGTGGTTTATGTTGCACCTAAGATGTTTCAGATGGTAAGCAAGATCACCAGCGAAGCAGAAGACAAAGAATTGGCTTCTATAGTCAAGGATCTCAAAGGACTTAGAATTCTTAAAACCAGTTTAAACCCAGACAAAATTTACAAAGAAGCCAATAGACGCTTGAATATTAAGGAATATGAAGAATTGGTCACTATCAAAGAGAAAAATTCCAATATCCGCTTTGTCACAAAAGAATCTAATGGAACGATCTCAGAATTGCTTTTGTTGGTCGGTGGTAATGAGGAATTTGTACTCATGAGTTTTGTCGGCAACATAGATTTGAATAAGATCTCAAAATTGGCTAAAAAACTAGATATCGACGGTGCAGAACATTTGGACAAAGTCAAGAAAAAATAATAATCCTTCATGTTTCCAATTAAATAAAGTAAAAATTTCTTACAATATGGTTACCAAATATATTTTATCTTTTTTCTTGATAATAGTGCTTGTATCAGCAAATGCTCAGAAAAATTTAGATCAAGTACTCAGAAAATACAAAAACGACGAAGGTGTTACCCACATGAATTTTACGGGTGAAGTGCTGAAAATGTTTAATGAATCTAAAGCAAATATCAAAAGCACTATAGAAGATGTTGATATCTTGGTCTTCAAAAAAGGTGAAGATATCCAAACAGATGATAAAGCAAAACTAAAAGCAGTTTTACAAAGAGATAAATATGACCTTTTGATAGACATTAAAGACGCAAACCGAAAAGTTCAGTTATTTGCCGTCGATGGTGGCAAATTTTTAAACAAGGTTTACGCACATGTAAATATGCCAGATATGAATGCATATTTTATACTGTCTGGAAATATTATTTTTGAAGAACTGGCCAAATTGGGCATGGATTTCAATAGTGAAAACGGCCTAAAAATGCTGGAAAAGAAGTAATAGTTATAAGTTTTAAAAGCCTGAATGTTGATGTTCAGGCTTTTTTTTATTCTAAAATGCAAAAACTATAGTGTTGAAACCGCAAGCCATGCCATCAAACCCATTCCTGTTTCTAGTGCATCTTCGTCTATATCAAAGGTAGATGTGTGTACGGGAGATTTAATATTTTTACTAGAATTTCCAGTACCTAGCCTATAAAAACATGAAGGAACTACCTGCGAATAAAACGCAAAATCTTCTGACGTCATCCGCATATCCAAGTCTATCACATTTTCATTTCCAAGATAGTCAACCATTTTGGATCGAATCTTTTGTGTCAGGGATTCATCATTTATTAGGCATGGATATCCTTTTCTGATATCAATTGTACCTGTCGTACCATAAGCTGCACATGTATTTTGGACAATGGCTGTCATCAATTGATGTGCTTGATATCTCCAGTTTTCATCCATAGTGCGAAAAGTACCTTCTATTTTGACTTCATCGGGCATGACGTTGGTTGCACCACCAATAGTATTGAACTTTCCAAAACTAAGCACCGAAGGTATGATCGGTCGGGCATTTCTGGACACAATCTGTTGGAGTGCCACTATCACCTGGCTTGCTGCTAAGACAACATCATTCACTTCGTGCGGCATAGCTGCGTGGCCGCCTTTACCTTGGACGGTAATATAGAGCTCATCAGCCGAAGCCATATACAGACCAGAACGAATACCAACTTGACCTGCTTCTAATAACGGATATACATGCTGCCCTATTATAGCAAGTGGTTCAGGATTTTTCAGAACGCCTTCACCAATCATCAGTGATGCACCACCAGGCAATTTTTCTTCACCTGGTTGGAATACAATCCTTATGGATGTTGGCAATTGTTCCTTGATATTATTGAGAATATATGTCGCACCAAGCAAACAAGCCATGTGTACATCATGGCCACAGGCATGCATGATACCAGGAAATTTCGAAATGTAAGCCACCTCATTTTTTTCCAAAATAGGCAAAGCATCCATATCCGCACGCAGTGCAACAATTTGATCAGATTTACCTTGGATCGTAGCTACTATGCCATGCCCTGCCACTCCACTCTGATGTGGTATTTGCCATTTGGTCAACAATTCAGAAATAAATTGTGCGGTTTTCTCTTCTTGAAAAGACAATTCAGGATTAGAATGTAGATGTCGTCTGATCTGAACTATCTCACCCAATAATGCTTTGGCTTCAGTTTTGATTTCAGATAATAAAGCTTGACCCAATTTTAAGATATTTTTTCGTGAAGGAAAATGTAAGTATTATGCAAAAATAGTGATAAATCAGATAATAACATACACTCAGCAGCAAATAAATGATAGAGAAAAAATGAAAAATGAAAATAATTTTAAATTATTACGTAAAAAATTCGATTTCTATAAAAAATTATCATACCTTTGCAGTCCATTACGAAATCTGGTTGTATTAGATGACCGAATCGTAGTGTCTGGATCGCGGGATGGAGCAGTTGGTAGCTCGTCGGGCTCATAACCCGAAGGTCGTAGGTTCGAGTCCTGCTCCCGCTACAAAGCAAAAGGTAATTGATTGATTTCAGTTACCTTTTTTTATTGGTGGTCGTTGGTTCGAGTTGGCGCACCATCGCGCCACTGAGCACTGCTCTCGCTACAAAGCAAAAGGTAATTGATTGATTTCAGTTACCTTTTTTTATTTCTGGTCGTTGGTAAAACATCTGTTTTAATGGACAGATTAATAATATCACCCCTTAGGGGTTTATTAAAATTAAAAATTCATTTTAGATACAATCTTTACATCCCTTCGGGATTAAGGAAGAAATACTCAAAAAAGCATTTATACGATTTTTTTGAAATAAAAAATCCCGTAGGGATGTTAATATTATAGAAACAAAATTGACAATCATAACCTAACCCCAAAGGGGTGATATAATATTAAAACAAGAACCTTTGTAAATAAATACAATCCAACCAAATCTGAATGAATAATAAGAGGAAAACATTATATATTGCACCACAAAACCCAAAAAGAGTGACATAATATTATGGCTGGCACATTTTCACAAATCTACATCCAATATGTTTTTGCTGTAAAAGGTCGTGAAAACCTATTGCAAAAACCTTGGCGTGACGAAGTCTTTAAATATATGGCTGGCATCATAAAAGGTAAAAATCAAAAACCTATTATTGTAAATGGAGTGGAAGACCACGTTCATGTTTTTGTCGGAATAAAACCTTCTATGGCCATATCTGATTTAGTTAGAGATATTAAAAACAATTCATCCAAGTTTATAAATGAGCAAAATTTTATAAAAGGAAAATTCTCATGGCAGGAAGGATATGGCGCTTTTTCCTATGCTCATTCTCAAATCGAAAATGTGTTTCAATATATCGCCAATCAGGAAGAGCACCACAAAAAGAATACATTTAAGGAAGAATATCTCGATCTACTTGAAAAATTTGATATCGAATTCAACGAAAAATATTTGTTTGATTAGATGAATCAATTATATCACCCATATGAGGTTTGTTAAAGTTATCACCCATTTTAGATTATATTCTTAATATCCCTTCAGAATTAGAAATAAACATGAGATCACAATACTATCTTTTTCCAGCTGCAGCTTTTCAATGCGCTACTCCACTTTTTTTAGATCACTATTAAGTGATTTTAATTTTTTCTCGTTAGGATCAGGAGAATTGGGTTGGCTATTTTTCTGTTTTGTCTCAGGCTTTGTTATAGGAGCAGGAATTCCTTTTAGTTCGGATTCCATTTTCTTTTTCCAATACTCATATTCTTCATAGGTACCGGGGTATTCTTTAATCTGTTTGTCTTCAATGTACCAGATCTTGTTAGCCACGTGATTTACAAAATGGCGATTGTGAGATACGGTCACAAAACTTCCTTTGTATTGCTGTAGAGCCTGGATAAGGATATTTT
>CALFYH010000206.1 GCA_937952155.1 uncultured Saprospiraceae bacterium | reverse complement strand
ACTAATCTGATTCTTGGTACATTGATCTCTCGGTTTAGTCTGTAACTATACTTATCATCTTGTACCTTTGCTTGTGGTTGAACTCTTCCTTTTGCCAAATGATTTTTCTTTTTGTTTTATTAAAGTTGCAAAAATAATTACAAATGTTCATTAATTATCAAAATCAATGGACATAAGTAAAATTAATATTTTATTTTATATCTTCGAGTGTGTTTGCTTCAGAAAACAACACTATTTTAAGACCAGTATTGTCTTCATTGATATCTGCCAATAATTTGGTTCCTTTTTCAGGATTATCATTTAAGATAAATTCCGCCAACGGATCTTCAATATATTTTTGGATTGCTCGGTTCAAAGGTCTTGCTCCAAATTGCGGATCAAATCCTTTTTCAGCTACAAAATTTTTGGCTGCTTCGGTCAACACAAGATCAAATTCAAGATTGTTCATACGCTTGAATAAGTGCTTGAGATTGATGTCGATTATCTTGAAAATGGCTTCCTTCTCTAAGCTATTGAAGATCACAACATCGTCAATACGATTTAGAAATTCAGGTGAAAATGTCTTCTTGAGCGCACCTTGAATGATGGCTTTTGTATTCTCTTCTGAATTTTCCTGCCTTGATGCTGTTGCAAATCCAAGACCTTGACCAAAATCCTTCAACTGACGTACACCTATATTGGATGTCATGATGATCAGTGTATTTTTGAAATCCACTTTTCGTCCTAAACCATCCGTCAACTGACCATCATCCAAAACTTGAAGGAGAATATTATATACATCTGGATGGGCTTTTTCGATCTCATCCAACAAGATTACTGAATAAGGTTTTCTACGCACTTTTTCAGTCAATTGACCACCTTCTTCATATCCAACATATCCCGGAGGCGCTCCTATTAGTCTCGAAATACTAAATTTCTCCATGTATTCAGACATGTCTATTCGGATCAGCGCTTCTTCCGTATCAAACATATATCGAGCCAATGTTTTGGCAAGTTCTGTTTTACCAACTCCTGTAGGTCCCAAAAAGATAAATGAGCCTATCGGTTTAGATGGGTCTTTTAAACCTACTCTATTGCGCTGTATTGCTTTGGTTACCTTAGCGATAGCTTCATCCTGACCTATGATCATGCCTTCTAAGTCTTTCGTCATTTTAACGAGTTTGTTAGACTCACTTTGCGCAACGCGTTTTACAGGAATGCCAGTCATCATGGATACTACTTCTGCAATATCATCTTCATTTACTGGATATTTTCTGGTTTTAGACTCTTCTTCCCACTCTTCTTTATTCTGATCCAGTTTTCTGAGGAGTTTTGATTCTTGATCTCTCAAGTCAGCGGCCTTTTCGTATTGTTGGCTTTTGACCGCAACATTTTTTTGCTCCTTTACGGTTTCTATTTCTTTTTCTAGGTCTTCTATGTATTTTGGTACATGGATATTTTTCAAGTGCGTTCTGGCACCTACTTCATCCATGACATCGATGGCCTTATCAGGAAAAAATCTATCCGAAATGTAACGTTCACTTAATTTTACACAAGCTTCTATTGCTTCATCCGAGTAATTTACATTATGAAACTCTTCATATTTATTTTTAATGTTATGAAGAATATTTACGGTTTCTTCAGCTGAAGGCGGATCTACCATGACCTTTTGAAACCTTCGATCCAATGCCCCATCTTTCTCTATATATTGTCTATACTCATCTAAAGTGGATGCTCCGATACATTGCAATTCACCACGTGCCAATGCTGGCTTGAATATATTGGATGCATCGAGCGAACCAGTGGCTCCACCAGCACCTACAATGGTATGAATTTCGTCAATAAAGAGGATGATATCACGGGCTTTTTCCAGCTCAGTCATGATGGCTTTCATCCTTTCTTCGAACTGGCCGCGATATTTGGTTCCAGCCACTAGCGCAGCCAAATCCAGCATGACTACTCTTTTATTAAATAATGTTCGAGACACTTTACGCTGAATGATTCGCAATGCAAGTCCTTCGACGATGGCTGTTTTACCTACACCCGGCTCACCGATGAGGATTGGGTTATTTTTCTTTCTTCTTGATAGAATTTGAGAAACACGCTCTATCTCCACTTCACGACCAATAATCGGGTCCAATTTGCCTTCGTCCGCAAGTCTTGAAACGTCTCTACCAAAATTGTCCAAAACTGGTGTTCGGGACTTGCCAGTAGATTTTCTAGATGAACCATAATTGTCTCCTGCTTCATCGTCGTCCATAGGAATGTCTGAATCTGAAGGCGCTTGACTCATAAAATCAAGACCTTGGGCATCATTTTCATGCCGTACAAATTCCATTTCCTTTTTGAATGCTTCGTAATCTACATTAAAGTCAAGCAAAATTTTATTTGCCAAATTTTCTTCATGTTTCAAAATAGAAAGCATAAGATGTTCTGGTCTTATTTCATCGCTTTTATATACTTTTGCTTCTAACGAAGTGACTTTAAGCACCTTTTCGGCATGTTTATTCAACGGAATAGTTCCGAAATTATATCCTGTATCACCATCATGTCTTGTGGCATGTGTTTTTTCTAGTTTGACCTTCAATTCATCCAAATCCACCGCAAGTGAATCCAATACTTTGACAGACAGACTATCTTTCTCCTGAATAAGTCCAAGAAGAAAATGTTCAGTACCAATAAAATCATGACCCAATCTAATCGCTTCTTCTCTACTCAGTTGGATAATTTTTTTAACTTTTGGTGAAAATTTTCTGTTATTCATTTAAATTATTATATGTAATTTGAATATTGCTATTTCCAGGATTTTGAATTATAAATTTATTTTTCCTGAACTTGCTCTTTAATACCCAACAAATTCGTGCCACTTATATTTTCCGGCAATTCTGTCAGAAAAATGACATCACAAATATATCACTTTTTTTTAAATTTTCTAAGGCTTCCAACAAGATAAACACTTATTGGGCCTTCATACCCAAAAATAATGGATGTTTAACCAAATATTAACCAAAGACATACACAAGTTAAATCTTTTGAATCTAGCTTATCTATGTGAAATCAAAAAAGCAAATATATTACATATAATCATATTGCATAATATATTTAGTGCAATTTTTGCTAATCATTAATAATTTTGATTTCTTTGTTTATAGTCAACGGCAAGGAGGTAAAGAACTTTTTTGTACCACTATCCAGCTTTTAAAATTCAAATAAAAAATTAATCTTAGTATTTTCAAATTTCTAAATTTCCAAATTGATTCATTTCCAAATTAACATACATGGCTTTAGATAAATACCAAATAGCACAACGCATTGCAAAAGAACTGCAAGACGGATTTTATGTAAATTTAGGCATTGGGATACCCACCTTAGTAGCCAACTACATACCTGAAGGCATGGAAGTAGTGTTGCAAAGCGAAAATGGATTGCTTGGTATGGGGCCTTTTCCATTTGAAGGTGAGGCAGATGCAGACCTTATTAATGCAGGGA
>CALFYH010000205.1 GCA_937952155.1 uncultured Saprospiraceae bacterium | reverse complement strand
GGATTTACTTTCCTGACTGGGTATGTACCAATGGACAAAAATTTCTTTAGCTTTTCTGAATGGACAGATTATGTTTCTACCAATATGCGTGTCACGGATTGTGGTTGCTTTGGTGATTTTATCAAACTTGATCCAAAAATATCATTTTTTAAGGACTTGTTTTTAATGATTCCTGCGATATATTTTCTATTCAAAAATGTTGAATTTCATCAATTGCTAACACAAAAATCAAGGAATCTGACATTGCTTTTCTCTACGTTTTTCCTGATACTTTATTGTATTTACAATTTTTATTGGGACGAACCACATGTAGATTTCAGACCTTTTAGAAATGGTGCAAACATCGCGGCTATTCAGAAAGCAGAAAAGGAATCATCTGCCGCAGTCCAGGTTTTGACCATGCGAATGAAAAATAAGAAAACTGGTGAAGTTAAAAATATCAAATATGGTGAATACATGAAAAATTTGGCAGCCTTGACTGATGAATATGAAACAATAGAACAAATAAAAACCGAACCAACAATAAAACCAACCAAAATAAGTGAATTTTCGATTACTGATTTTGATGGTGAAGAAAAATCTGACTTGTATCTTGCCAATAAAAATGCCCATATCATGGTGCCAATTTATAAGGCCAAGTATAAGGCTGTTCACCAAAAGCGTATGGTAAAGGACTCTGTTTTTACGACGGATACCGTACGTATCGAAGGTGAAAAGGATAGCTTCCAACTTGTCAAAAACTTTGTAGATGTGAAGGACAGGGAAGAAGATTTTTATGAAACAGTCTGGGACGAATCTTTCATAGCTACACTAAAATCTGTTATTAAGCCACTCCAAGAGGCTGCATTAAAGGATAATGTTGAGATGAGTTTAGTAATTTCAGGTATTGATGCAGATAAAGCAAAATCATTGGCTTCAGTCACAGGGATCAATGCACAATACTTGACTGGTGATGAAAAGCTCATCAAGACCATCATGCGTTCTAATCCTGGTATTATCTTGTGGAAAGACGGCGTATTGTTACACAAATGGCATTACAAAAAATTTCCAGGGTGGGAAAAGGCAAAGGCTGAGTTTTTACATTGAGTTCGTTTTTTGGTACTACCACATTTATTTTAATTATTCAATTAACAAACCTTATTTTATGTCGAATTATTTTAAATTGGCTATGTTTAGCTTGTCTGTTTTGATTATTTTTAATGTATCATCTGGATTCAAAATTGACCCCAAAAATCCACCAACTGGGCAGACTGGTGCACCAAATGAAACTACTTGCAGTACAGCTTCTGGATGTCACTCAGGTGGCACATATAGCGGAACTGTTGCACTATCGGGTTTGCCTGACAAAATCCTACCATCGACCACTTATGATATTAGTGTTAATTTAACATCTACATGTGTTAGAACTGGATTTGAATTGACGGTATTGGATAAAAGTAATGCAAACTGTGGTACTTTGACCGCAGGTTCTAACAATAATGTAAAAGCGGCAGGAACAAGAGTTTATGTACGCCAAACCAACGCTTCGAATTTATCAGGAGGCAAAGCATCTTACTCGTTCAAGTGGAAATCACCTGCATCTATTGTAGGAGATTCGGCGTTTTTTTATTATGTCATGCTTCAAGCTAATGGCAATGGTTCTACTTCGGGTGATAATGTGGCAAAAGGCAAAAAAGGTGTTTCACTATCAGCAGTCTCAGCTACTGACGATAAGATAGATGAAAAATTGGTGCAGATATTTCCAAATCCAACCGCTGATTTTGTCAACTTGAAATCTGACTTCCAAGAGTCTTTACAAGTTAAAATGATCAATTCTGAAGGTAAAGGTCTATTGGACTTTACCTTGGATAAAGCAAGAACATTGGATGTAAGAACACTAAGTAGTGGTGTTTATTTTCTTTCGTTTAAAAAAGGAAATCAATCTTTTACAAAACGTATTAATATTACGCATTGATTGAATAATTTCTGAAGTTGCAGTCATCTACCATCTCGTTAAAACTTATGGGCAACCAGTTTGAATTTACTGCGGTAGATGCTTCTTTGGAAGTTTGTAAGCACGTGAACCTAGGTATCGAAGAAGTTAAAAGAATTGAAAAGCTTTTGACCACGTTTTCTGAAGATAGTGTGACTGCGCTGATCAATAAAAATGCTGGAATACAACCAGTTGCGATTCCCGATGAAGTATTTTACTTAATCGAAAGATGTCAAAGAATTTCCAATCTGACACAAGGCGCATTTGGTATTACTTATGGTTCGGTAGATAAAAGTTATTGGAATTTTGATACTGCACATATAGAATTGCCCGTTAAAGTATCATCGCTCTTTTCTGTGAGTCCTTTTTAAGGACCATTGAATCTTTTCTTTTGAAATTTTAAATGAGGTTAAAACATCTGGACTTCATCTTTATTCGTTGTATTTCCCTAACAACGATAGCATCTCATTTCTTTTTCTGACAGCATGCGGATGTCGATAAATGTATGCGCAGACGACAAATATCGACATTAAAATAGAAATATCACTAGATATATGTGCTCTATCTAAATGACTTTGTGTACATTTGTAAGGATTAAGGTCATTTTATGACAGAGAGGAAATTGTTACGTTT
>CALFYH010000204.1 GCA_937952155.1 uncultured Saprospiraceae bacterium | reverse complement strand
TGCTCTTCCGATCTCATAATCTTCAGCCAAAACGCTACACATTGTTTCTAATACATCCGGATGTAGTGGTGTGGTAGATGCATTGTCAAAATAAATTCGCATGATTAATAATTTCCAAAATATCTTCTTAAAAACCACTCAATTCCCAATAGGAAAATCAATAAGAAAAACAACCATTTCAGATTAATTATTGCCTTTGTAGAATTGGTTTGATACATGACCGGTTTGATATTGACATTATTCAATAACAAATCTTTTAATGAACTAATTTCTGATGGATAGACCATTTTTCCGTTATATTTTTCGCTAATTCCTCTTAGCAATCCATGTCTCGCTGTCAAGTCATAATGCTCCAATTGTATGGCTTCCACGTTGAATCGTCCACTTACAGAGTGAGATTTCCCTTGCAATGTAGTATTGGCTGTAAAGCTATAAGTTCCTTTGGCAAAAGTACCAGCATTTAAGGTGTAATAATTATGAGTTTTATTGAAAGTAAAGGCATATTCCTTACCATTTTCATCCTTTATTACGAGTTTTACATCAGATTCATTTACGAGTTCGTAACTGTCATTATAGAGTTGGGCATCAAACACAATAGGCTCATTATCCTTATATAAGTTCTTTGAAGTATTTGCCCTAAACTTTCTTTTATCAGCTTTCACAGAGGTGAGTAACAAGGTCTTACCTACCAATTCTTGTACTAGATCGTAGTTATTATGCTGCAATTTGTCAAATAGTCTCCACTTCCAGATGCCTTCGCCATTAATGACACAAGTTTTGATTCCTTCCTTTTCATCGAATGCAATCAATGGATAATTTGTTTTTACTTTTTTTATATTTTGGTACAAATACACACTACCTGCGCCAGCCAACTTATACTCTCCGAAAGGTGTGAGTAATGGAGGAAAAGTTTTTAACTTATTTTTCAATTGGTCAGAAGTGGTAAACATGGTGAAGCCTGGATTTACTTCTGTTTGAATTTCTTCTGTATTTTTGATTGTGCCATTGATGCGCAATACATCTTGAACAGTATTAAATTTCGGTAAAGATGTTTGTAAACCGACGATAAATATTTTGGGTATATTATTTTTGTTTAATTGGGTGACTAATGCAGTAATGTCTCCATTTTCAGATGGCAGATTGTGTAAAATGACCAGATTATATTTTGAAATATTTCCTTTGAAATCATTGATATATGCTATTTCTGTATCATAATTTTTGTTTTCGGAAATTATAGATTTTAAAGCAGACAAATCTGGGTGTGGTGCATTTGCAAACAATAGAATTTTTTGACGGGCATCCAAGACTTCGACAAAAAACTCCTTTACATTATTCTTAAGATTTTGTTCTCCTGCAATACCTGTAAGACTGAGCCTGTATCTTATTACACCACTTTGGTTGGCGTCAATATTGAAAGTTTTGGTTGTGAAGAATGATAGACTGTTAACGTTTATGGTTTCTTCGGCCAATTTTTTGACTGTAGTTCCGGATATCATTTCTAGGGTGATCTTTGTATTTGATCCTACGCAATTAAACGCCAAAACGTCTGCTTGCACTGGAAATTTATCACCCAGAAAAGCTATTTTATTATGCAAAATATTCTGAAAATACAAATCTTTTTTCTGTAAAGTGTCGCCCATTGCTATCGTATATATAGGCGCATGAATATTGTATGTTGTATATAGTGGATTACTACCTTCATTAAAAATACCATCTGAACCTACAATTAATGCACCTAGATTCTGATCCCCGTAATTATCGCTTACTGATTTGAAAAGTTGACTTAAGTTGGTGCTCTTGTCTAAAAAACTATCCTTTTTGATATCGTGCACATTACTACCGAAGGTTAGATACTTCACATGAAATTTTGAATTCAAATCGTTTCCTAAGTTATCAAGGGCTTGGTTATAACTATCTAAATTTTCCTTTTTTTCGCCTTCAGCTATGGATTCTGATTTGTCAGATGCTATAATAATAAGTGGTCGTTTAGTGTCTTCCTTAATGGTTTTCACAAACGGAGAGAGAAGTAAAAGTGCAATGATAAAAACACTCAAACATCTGAGTAAAGCCAGAAATTTTGTAAACCAATGTGAATATTCCGCGAATCTTTTATCTCTAAAATACATGAGGAAGGCATATCCGACACCTAGAGCTACACAAAATATGATATACCACCACGGATACGAGAAACTTATTGTATTAATCACTTGTTTATTTTAATTATGATGCAAATATTAAAAAATTCACTCATTCATTCATAAATTGTATGGAGATTAAGAAATTTTTAAACAAATTTGCACTGATTGAAGTTTTAAAACGTTTTTTATAACAAAAAGATTAAATGCAAAAGATAATAATCTTCATAGCGGCCATGTTTTTTACTTTGTCTCTTTCGGCGAGTTACATACTCATACCGATGGAGCACGACAAACAGACGAATCACTTGAAGGCATATGGTATTACATATTGGGTGATTAATCAAGGTATCGAAGCCTATTGGTTGTTAAATTATAGAGGCGGTAGTTTTGCATTTCCACATACAAAAGGACTAGAAAATGAGTTGAAGGTAAGAGGCGTTTCTTACCAAGTTATTTCCGATGCCCAATGGATTGCCATCAGATCTGAAATCAGTGATCCTGAATTAAATCAAGAAGCTGTAAAACTTGAGAAGGCACCAAAAATTGCCGTATATACACCTGATTTTAATCCACGCGGCAACAGGATACAGCCTTGGGACGATGCTGTTACATTGGTACTTGCGTATGCTGAAATTCCATTTGATAAAGTATATGATAGGGAAGTCCTTGAAGGAAAGTTGGCCCAATACGATTGGCTACACCTGCATCATGAAGATTTTACTGGCCAATATGGTAAATTTTATGCTAGTCAAGGAGGCACGCCATGGTATAAATTAAATCAAGCCAAAACAGAAGAATTAGCTGCAAGTCTCGGCTATAGCAAAGTGTCCGCACTCAAGTTGGCTGTAGCCAAAAAAATCAAGGAATACGTTGAGAGTGGAGGATTTATGTTCGCCATGTGTTCGGCTACTGATACTTATGACATAGCATTAGCCGCTGAAGGAATCGATATATGTGGAGAGATGTATGATGGTGACGGTTATGATAATGCTGCGCAAAGTAAGTTGGATTATACCAAGACATTTGCATTTAAAGATTTTGAGTTGGTGCTCAATCCATTACAATATGAGCACTCGGACATAGACAACAAAAGTCGATCAGTCACACCAGAAGTAGATTATTTTAATTTATTTGAGTTTTCTGCTAAGTGGGACCCGATACCATCCATGCTTTGCCAAAATCATACTCAGACGATCAAAGGTTTTATGGGGCAAGCTACAGCTTTCAAAAAATCATTGGTAAAATCTGATGTTTTAATCCTTGGCGAGACTAAATCAGCAGGCGAAGTGCGCTATCTTCACGGTAGTTATGGCTTCGGTACATGGACATTTTACGGAGGCCATGATCCAGAAGATTATCGGCATTATGTAGGTGATCCTGAGACTGACCTAAACTTGCATCCGAATAGTGCTGGTTATCGGTTGATACTTAATAATATATTGTTTCCGGCAGCCGAGAAGAAAAAAAGGAAGACATAGTATGGAAAATCTATAGTTATTTATTTTTCATGCCCCAAGAATGTTAAGTTTACATTAAATTACTTGAAATAATTTTCGAACTTGATCAAATAAAGCATTATTTAATTGAGATTTTCCATCATGTAGTTTCAATAAAAAATATCTTTTGATCCAAATCAAAAGTAAAATTCAGGATTAAAAACATTTAATTAAAATTAACTAATTATTTAGGATTAAATCAAAATGATTATTAAATGAAATTACATAA
>CALFYH010000203.1 GCA_937952155.1 uncultured Saprospiraceae bacterium | reverse complement strand
CTATATTTTGGATGTTATCTACTCCTTTTATAAAAAGCTTGTCCAATGTAGGATTAGGATATACTACTACTTGCTTTCCGATATCTATGGGATCCGATGTAGATACTGTCGTCGAGCCTTTTTTGAGGTCATCCAGATCAAATGCTAGGATGTAGCTTGTCCATTTTGAATCATCATTTTCGTCTAATTCGTCGCTGAACACGTAAAGTCCTGTAATTATAAGTTTGTTACCTATCAATATCGAATTATGTGGATTAAAATATTGTTTATTATCATCACCTACAGGAAAAAAGGATGCCAAATACTCCATCTCTTTTTTGTCATTCATTTTGACAATGTCATAGGATATCTCTTTATCTGAGTTTTTCGATTTATACGCCCAAAACAGCTTTAGAGTATCCGATATGTGGATAGGTTTATAATGCAAATAAAATGTGCCATCATTTGTTTTTATTTTATCCAAATAGTCCAATACTTTACCAGTATCATCCAACGCAACTATATAATTAAATTGTTTACTTTCTGTTAGATCATAGTACTGCCCCATGATATATAGCTTGCTATCAAATTCATTCATAAAAATTCCTGAGCCGTTTCCAAAACGCCAATCATAAATGGCGTACTCAGTAATGTCGATGGTTTTTACTAAATAAATATTATTTATGTCTTTATAATTGAATAGGTATAGTATATTTTTGCCTGCAAAACTACTTCCCTGCTGTGCTTCCAAGTTTAATAAAACCGCATAGATACTATCATTGACTTCTATTGCTTTGATGGCTCTAAATGTATATCGATGTACAGGCATTTGTGGATCCATTATGATGGTTTTGAGAAACTGTATAGAGTCATGCGTTGCATTTACTAAACAAAAACTTAAGCCCCTTTCAGGTTGGTCACCTCCTGTTAAATATAAATATGACTTCAAATATATAGAATCTTCAATTAATTTATAATAAGTTCCATTAGTTGAACCTATTTTATCAGGATAAGTAGCCTTTTCTGCTTTGTCATAATACAATGTCCTTTCACCAGTGTCAAAATCATAAACTGCTCTGTATGAATACTCAAATATTTGTATGTTATCATCTTTTATTTTTCTATTTCCACAAAACTCAATATTTCCATCACTTCTCCTGTATATAATTTTAGGAATAGATACCCAACCAATACTATCTATTTTAGCATCATATATTATATCTTTCCATAATATTTCACCAGTATTAATATTTATTTTTTGAACTATTAATCCATCTAAAAAAACTAATTCGCTTAATGTTGGTACTACAGAAATCAAAAAACTATCAACGACCAATTGGGTAGTTAATTGGGTACTTGCGCATGTGTATGAATTTTGTGCAAGGCTCCCGTTAGGGTGTTTTTGAAAAAGAGGATTGACCAATACATGCTGCCAAGCAGGGTCTGCCTGTTTAAATTTGGGCAGGTAGGGCTGTTGTGCGCTTAAAGTTTGCACTAAATAAAGCATACATGTTGTCGCAAAAAAAATGATTTTGGATGATTTCATGTTCTGAGTATTTATTATGATTTGAAAGACAAAATATATTAGGACGATAACACTTGCTATCGCCCTAATACTATATGTTACTTTAATTGCAGCTAAAACTACACGGCAAACAATTGACTAAAACACCTGCTGGCGGCGTATCTACCACTCCGCCTAAGCAAGTAGCTCCCGGAGTTGGATGTGAAGTTGTGGTTTTTTCAACTTCATCTTTCTCAGGGTTATAGCAGATAGATGTCCTTCTCTGGCAACAGCCATTGGTATCGCAGTTGGCTCTAACCAAGGTACCATATTTATCGGACAATCTAGATTCAGTTACTTCATTATCAAAAGAACCATCACCACCATCTTTAGGATATGGATTTTGTTCGTATTGGTGAGAACATATTGTGCTACAAGATGCTTTGATAAAAGATACTGTAAGCGTACCTAATGGACTACCACATCCGACTTTATTTCCATGCTTTGCATAAAGATAATTTTCAAGCCTTGCATATACTTGTTGATCAAGGTTGTTTACAAATTCATTGATCTCGCCAGCCTGAGACTCGGGGTCGAGCACCAAATTGCTCCATTCTTCCCATAGTTCTGGACAATCTGTTGCATCCAGAAGCTCATAGTTGCTAACGAAAATTTCTGTTCCTAATATAATATCTTGTTGAACGCAAACCGAAACTCTAACTCTAAAAACACACCCTGGAAATGAAGCAAGGGTCACATTATTGATGATTTCTGTTTTGTAATCATTACAACCTGTTGACTCGAGACAAGACTCCCCAAAGCTATCTGATTGTGAGGTGATAGATTTATCCATGCTTGATTTTTCTTCCTTAGCACAAGAATAAATCCCAAAAGTAACAAATGCGGCAACAAAAGTTGCCAATAAAAATTTTAATCTGTTCATGTTAATTGTTTTTTTGAACTGTTAATAAAATAAGAAATTTATCAGCCAATTTTTTGATTAAGCCGATTTTGAAATAAAATTATCATAACAAATCAAAAAATACCTTATCTTTAGCTCTCCGTTATCCAACGGTACGAGAGCCTACTCCACTTAGCAGAGTGGAAATAAGTGGGCTCTTTTTTAATTTTGTTATGTGGTTTTTGGATTATAACTATTTTGTACCTAGTACATTTTAGTTATTTAAATTTGTTTAGTATTTATGGACTCATTTTTTTACTTGTTTTAAGGTGAAATAATTTCTAAATCTAAATAGTTTGAATATCAAACTTGTTCTCACACCACTTTTGATATGAAAATTTATTCTTTTACATTTATGTACCATCAAGCAGCTACAGTCTTTTGAGTACAAAAGAAGTATTGCTTTTTGTCAATCAATATTATTAGGCCGCTGTCGTATCTCTCCGCTCTTTTTCGTTCTCTCTAATTTTTTTAGAACAATAATCAGATGTGTCGGTTTGCTGATTACTTTCATGGATACAAATATATACAAAATTATTGAATCCTGCAAGTAAAATTATGAAAGTTATTGAAATATTTTATTTTTAATATATATATAGAATATCAATTAGTTATGTTTAGATTTTTTTTAAAATAAAATACTTCTTTTACGTCAGCACATATTTTTTGTCAGGAAGTGATCTGATCAGGCCTTTAAACAAAAAAATTCAGCTTATGGTTTTACCGCATAATGGTGCATCATTAAGTTACTTTTTTATCGCCACCGGCACAAGAACTT
>CALFYH010000202.1 GCA_937952155.1 uncultured Saprospiraceae bacterium | reverse complement strand
GTTGTGGGTAAAATCGGCTAAGAAAGTAAAATGTTTAAAATGGAAAAAATTCAAACGTCCAGGATTGGTATTGCTGCCAGCAATAAATGTTTGTAAACCACTTCTTATATCTTCAATAGTAATGCTTTTAAATAAATAACAAGCCAAAACACTAGGCAAACAATTGGCAATATTATGCGTTGCTTTTCCCTCAAAAGTGAGTGGAATATCTTTTACATGGCATACCCTAATTTTCCAGGTGCCTTTTAAAATACTGATATAACCATCTTTGCATTTGATTTTTACAAACCTTTTGTCATCTGATACAATTTTACCAGGTTTAAGATAGTCATCTTCATTGTTTTTTGAAGCTTGGAGGATTTTTACTTCTTTTTGGTCAATGATACACCAAGCCGCAGGGTAGGGACTTAGCCCTCGGATGAAATTGTACACATCTGCTATAGGACGATCGAAATCAATCTTACACGTTTCGTGAAATATTTTCGGTGCGGCTGTTGCTTCATCATCGGATTGCATTTGAAAAACAACGCTACCATTGGCTATTTTATTTACAGTCTCAAGTACCACTTGTGCACCCAAATCTTTCAATTTGTCATGAAGCGTACCTGCATCATCGGTGTCTTCTATGTTGATGGATCTGCTCATGATCACATCTCCAGTATCTATCTCATGCTTTAGTTTGAAACTAGTAACTCCAGTCTCTGTCTCTCCATTGATGATTGCATGATTTATTGGCGCTGCGCCACGGTACTTGGGCAAGAGACTACCATGTAGGTTGACAGTACCAAGTGGTGGCATATTCCATACTACTTCTGGAAGCATCCTAAAAGCAACCACAATTTGCAAATCTGCATTAAATGACCTTAATGTTTCGAGAAATGCAGGTGACTTTAGATTGGTTGGTTGTAAGACAGGAATATCATGAGCAACAGCATATTTTTTTACTGCCGATTCTAAAAGTTGTTTGCCGCCTCTGCCACCATAACTATCTACTGATGTCACAACTGCTACAATTTGATGACCGTTTTGCACCAATATATCCAATGAAGATACCGCAAACTCTGGAGTACCCATAAAGATAATTCTCATGTCCTTATTTTTATAAAGACAAAGTTACCAGCTTTGTTGATTTTTACACTATTGAAGACGCTTATTTTACTTCTATATCAAAGCTTACATCTATGTCAGTATCACCACCAGCATTGGTAATCAAACCGTCAGACACACCTTGGGCTTTCTTATTAGGCTCATGTCTCAGCACAATTTGTATTTTGCCGTTACCTACCATGTTTGACGAAACTAAAGTTTGAAGTCCAACAGGATTATTTTCTGAATCTTTGTCTGCGTATTGGATCGAGATCTTACCACTTAATTCATTGCTTAAAATATAAAAAAATTGGTGGTCAAGATCTTCTTCTTCTATTTCGAGTGTCAAGTCTTCAATTGGATTTAAAGATTCGTTGAGTAAAGAAATGCTGCCTTCATAAATTTTTCCTTTCTGAAGAAACCCAGATGTTGTTATTATTGGAGCATTTCCGCCGTTGCCATCTCGATCAGAAAATGTCATCACAACTTCATCATTGTCTGAAGTCGATTTCAGTGTGTAAATGAGTTTGGTAATCAATTCTTCGTCATTCACATCTTGTGGATCTTTTTGACAAGAGAAAATACCCAATAATAAGAAAACAAAAACTAACTTATTCATAACAAATTAAAATTTATAAGTGATTGTAAAATAAACATTCCTTCCCAGATCATTTGCAAAATATCTCATTCTATTCAGGTAATCCCGATAACTTACATTGAGTAGATTTTCTCCTTTTATGATGAAATGCAGATCGTGATGATTTTTGGTTTTCCATTTGAATTTGACTGATGCATTCATTAAAAAATAATCTGAAGGTGGCGGCAGAAAGTCTTCTTCCACATTTAAATGCGTTTGTTTTGCTGTATAGCTAATATCAAGACTACATTTCAATTCGTTGTATAACTTTGTTTTGCCCGATAAGAAAGAAAACCCACTGCTTATATTAAATGGTGGAATTCTTATCAAACCTTGGTCTGTATTTAGATTTTGAGCATAAATATAGTGCAGACTATTTTTCCATTGAAGGCTAGAGTTGATTTCGTGTGTTGATTTAAGACTAAATCCAGTCATGGCAATGTCGGCACCAACATACTTGAAGACAGGGAATGCGCCACGGATGGTAAGTCTTAGTTCCCCTGTAGGTAGTAGATAGATAAAATCATTAAATCTATTGTAATAAAGTGACAAATTTAGATGATGTTTTGGGTGTAAGTGCCCATTCCATTCATTGACAATCTTGAGAGATTGCTCTGCATTTAAAGTATTATTTCCTTCTTCGATTCCACTTACACCTTGGTGCAACCCGTTACTTTATAACTCATTTATTTCAGGTGGTCTCGCCGTATATGAAATATCCAAGGATGTTGTCAATGTTTTCGTTATTTCTTTTTTTATACCAGTATTTGCTGCAAAGTTGTAAAATTGATGTTGTGAATTACCACCTTGACTTGTCGCCTTGTAAATGTGGTAGGACCGGATTTCATTTCTCAATCCAAATTCAACAGGCAAAGAAAACCATGTATTTTTATGGATGAAATAAACCGCAATTTGATGGTTTAAGTAGTTAGGAATGAGTGGACTGATGCCTGTACCGGGATTATTGTAATTATTGTTATTTTTGTATTGAAGACCGATGGAATATAATAGTGCTTGATTTTCGGGAAGGAAATTATATTGAAGGTCATAATATTGGCTGAATAATGTCAGATTTAAACTTGGAATTCTAGTTCGATCACCACGACGGATATCAAACTCTTGTCGAGAATTAGCTTGGAATGCACCTTCGAATGTGATAGTTTTATGTTCTGTAAGTGATATTTTATGAAAATATTTTGCCAAATAATGATTTACAACTTGCTTTGGCGCATTAATTTGATAAGAAAAATTATCGTTAGTGTATTGAGGAATTTCTCGCTCAAATGCATCTATGAGGTCGGTTAAGTTTTCGGCATGAGATCCACGCAAGATCCCAGATTCATTATGATAGAAGCTAAAATATAATTTTCGATTGTGTCGAATATGGCTTTTGTTGGTAATTAATAAAGAAGCGGCAGATTCTGTACTGGCTGTATTGGTAAGATAGTATTTCGGACTTTGCCTGTCTCCACCTTTAGTGTAACTGGCTGTCCATCGAGTATTTCCTGCAAAAAGTGACTTGAACAATGTTGTATTTAAAGTGAAAATTCGGCCATTGGATTGTGTGCCTGCTGTGAAGTCTCCATGCCAATGTGGATCGTATTGCAATTCTTCAGGTTCTAATACAACCAGTCCACCGAGTGCTGAAAGCCCGTATTTTATAGCACTTGATCCTTTATAGACTGAAATTTTATCTCCAGTATTTGGGTCGATTTCAGGTGCGTGATCATTTCCCCATTGCTGGCCTTCTTGAGGAATACCGTTATTCAAAATGGTGATCCGATTGCCAAACAAGCCGTTGATTATAGGTTTTGATAAATTTGGACCTGACCTCAGCGTATTGACACCTGGTATTGCAATCAACATATCAGATAGATTTTTACCTGTATTTTCCTTTATCATCTCTTTAGAAACGACAGATTTTTGGAGTCCTGTTCTGGATTGACTATTTTTTCCTTCTATAATGACTTCATCCAATAATTCATCATGATGCTCCATCGATATATCGAGCATTGTATCTTGCTGAATATCAATAAAGAGCGTCTTACTTTCGCAACCAATATGAGATACTATGATATGGTATTTGCCCGGGCATAGATTTTTTATTTCGAAATTTCCATCTTTATCAGTTACAGTCCCATTTTGTATTTCTTTGACAAAAACTGTTGCAAATTCAAGGCCTAGATTTTCGTGATTATCAGATATATTTCCTTGTAAGGAAATGTTGCATGTTTTGTTTTGGCCAATCGATATTTGCACTAAGCCAAAAAGCATAAATCCAATAAAACAGAATTTTCGGATAATCATGATGCAAAGATATACATTAAATGCAACATTGTTGCATTTAATGTATAAAAAATTAATTTTTGTATAACGATTTTAAAGACATAACGATTTTGGCATATTGTTTGCCTTTAAATAATCAGATCATTTCTATTTATCTACATTCGGATGATGCCCCCATGTTGTCCGAGAAATGATCCAATTTCCCATGGACTCGGTACCCGGGTATCTCAATTGATAATTTTGTCAATTCCGGGTACCTTTTTATTTTTTGTTCTAGAAAATTATAGCACTTCGGCAACAATAAAAATACTACCACCCACAAAGATAAGATCATTAGGTTGTGCTTTTTTACGTGCAGCTGCGAAAGCTTTTTTCACACTTGTATATGATTTTCCATGTAGCGAGTAATCTTTGGCAATAGATTGTAATGCACTGGCTTCGAGTCCTCTAGGTATGTTTGCTTTTGCAAAATAATATATTGCATCCTTTGGGAATAATGACAATGCCTTCGACAAGTCTTTATCATTTACGAAGCCCATGACAATGTGTAAGTGTCTTTTTTTTATTGTAGATAATTCATTGATGACCAACTTTAATCCACCTTCATTATGAGCACTATCTGCAATGATCAGCGGTCGTTGACCCAAAACCTGCCATCTTCCCATATATGCAGTTTTTTGGATCAAATCAGGAAAAAAGTGTATTAATTGGGCATCATTTATCTTGATTTGTTTGCTGAGCATTTTTAATGCGCACAATCCTGTAACTATATTTTTTTCTTGGAAAGGCCCAGAAAGTGATGTTTTTAATGTTTCTAGCCATATTACATTTTGGAATTTTACCTGATATTCCTTCATGCCATTGGCTGAATGTAGCAAAGTGAGTTTTAAGTTATCTTCGGCAAATGTGATAGGAGCGGACATTGTTTTTGCTTTATCGATAAATACTTGTTCTACTTCAGATTGTCTTTCACCGATGAGAATGGGTACTTTTTCTTTTATTATTCCTGCCTTTTCGCCAGCAATAGCTTGCAAAGTATCACCCAATAAATTTTGATGATCGTAACTGATATTGGTAATGACCGATAATAATGGTTTTATGATGTTGGTAGAATCTAATCTTCCTCCTAAACCCGTTTCTATAATAGCAAAATCAACTTTCTCTGATTCGAAATATGCAAATGCCATTGCCACCGTTACTTCAAAAAAAGAAGGATCAACCAGTTCTATTGTTTCATGATGCTTGTTTAAGAATTCGACAATATACTTTGAAGTGATGTATTGGCCATTGATTTTGATCCTTTCTCTGAAATCTTTGTAATGCGGCGATGTGTAAACACCGACTTTATAGCCTTGCGATTGCAATCCACCAGCAATGATGTGGGTTGTAGTCCCTTTACCGTTTGTACCAGCTAAATGAATGGTTTTGATTTTATCCTGAGGATTTCCAGCTGCCTCACAAAGTCGAATAGTATTAGTCAGATCTTTTTTATAGGCAACTTGCCCGACTCTGTGGTACATCGGCAATTTTGCAAAAATATATGAAAGTGCTGATTTGTAAGATTTTATAGGAAACATCACTCCAAAATGGTTGTATTTACTAGGTTTTATTTTTGAGCCATTGACACATCAAAATCAAGATAAATAAAACGGCTTTAGGTTATTGTGGTTTATTAAAACAAAAAGTCGCCACTCGATTTCTCTTGTCACGACTTTCTATTATTTTATATAATTCTATTGTTTGTAAAACACTTCATCAAAGTACTTGAGACACATCGGTATATTCCAAGCCAAATGCATCAGATACACCTTTATAAACAACTTTGCCATTCACTACATTGAGGCCCAATTTGAGCTCTTGATTGTCACTACATGCTTTTTTCCAACCTTTATCAGCTAACTGTAAAGCATAAGGTAAAGTTGCATTTGTCAGAGCAATTGTAGATGTATAAGGCACAGCTCCAGGCATATTTGCAACGCAATAATGTACCACATCATCTATGATAAATGTAGGATTGTCATGGGTAGTAGGTTTGCAAGTTTCGATACATCCACCTTGGTCAACCGCTACGTCAACAATCACAGTTCCAGGTCTCATATCTTTGAGCATTTCCTTTGTAATTAGATTTGGTGCTTTGGCGCCAGGTATCAAAACTGCTCCTACGATGAGATCATGATTTTTTATCAGCCTTCTGATGGTATATTCATTTGAATACATAGTAGTGACATTGGCAGGCATGACATCAGATAAGTATCTCAAACGCTTAAGACTAACATCCAAAATAGTCACCATGGCACCAAGACCTGCGGCCATTTTTGCAGCTTGAGTACCTACTATACCGCCACCTAAAACCAATACCTTTGCTGGTGGTACACCTGGTACACCACCTAATAATACACCACGTCCTTGTTGTGGTTTTTCGAGATATTTTGCACCTTGCTGTATCGCCATTCTACCAGCTACCTCAGACATAGGTACTAAAAGAGGTAGAGATCTGTCAGAAGATTCTACGGTCTCATAAGCAAGGCATACCGCATTGCTAGCGATCATTGCCTTTGTTAGGGGCTCGTATGATGCAAAGTGGAAATAGGTGAAAAGTAATTGGTTTGGTTTGATTAAATTGTATTCCTTTTCTATTGGTTCTTTGACCTTAATGATCATTTCTGCAATGGCATAAACATCTTCTATAGTAGGTAAGATACTTGCACCTGCTTTCTCATATTCGTCATTAGGGAATCCTGATCCTTCACCAGCATTAGTCTGTACATATACTTGATGACCGCGACTAATGAATTCCATTACGCCAGCAGGAGTCAACGCCACACGATTTTCACTTTGTTTGATTTCTTTTGGTACTCCGATAATCATTGATAGGGTATTTTATTGGTATGAATAAATGAAAGTGCGAAAGTAATGATTTTTATTATTAATATGAGTTTCAATATGAATGATTTTCATCTTAAGCGGTTTGAAATTCTATCTTTTACTTAAGTTAAAAAATGTAACAGTTAGGCCCAAACTTATGACAATCATGATAATGTATGTGATTTTGAAACCAAATTTGTCGGCGATTGCAAGGCTACCTAATGGTGCCAGAATATGTGCAATTCCATATGCCATTGAATACAAAGCCATGTACTGTCCACGTCGGTTTTCAGATGGCTTGGTTACCGCATAATTGGTCATAAAAGGCATAGCAAACATTTCTGCAAAAGACATCAAAACAATAAATGACAATGCGGGTAGTAAGTGATTCCATCCTGTAATAAGAGAAATGAACGCAAATACCATCAAAAAACTTCCAATAGAAATCATAGTCATATACTTGCGGACATGCTCTAATGACTTGATAAAAGGCATTTCAAAAAACACTATAATCAATCCATTTACTCCCAATAATAAACCAATGGTAGATTTTGAAAATCCCCATTCAGTTTGCCAATATAAAGGTGCACTGGCAAAAAGTTGAAAAAATGCAGTGGCCCAAATTGCAACTAAAACTATGAATAAAAGATATTCGGTATCGCGGTATGCAGAAGTTCCGTTTTGTTGAATTTTGTCAGCGTGAAGCATTTTTTTTGAAGCTTTATTAGGCAAGTATTGACTTAGTATGAATGCAGCAATTAAGCATGTGATGCCATCTATCACAAATACCCATCGGTATCCAATCCATTCCGCCACGATTCCACCGACTGCCGGACCTATTGAAAATCCCAAATTGATGGCAAATCGCATCAATGAAAATGAACGAGTTCGGTTTTCATCTGATGAATAAGCCGCAATTGCCACACTATTAGCTGGTCTAAGGGTATCAGAAATGGCGGCAAATAGAAAAACAGTGGCAGTGATACTATAAAATCCTTCTAAAAATACCAATAAAAAAAGCAGTAAACTTCCGATGACTAAGGAATAAAATTGGATATAATAATAACCCAATCTATCTGTCAATTGGCCACCAATGTATGCGCCCAATATACTTCCAGCTCCATATGCACCCATGACCCAACCTGCACTTGTTTTGGTGAAATGTAGGTCATTAGTCAAATACAAAGTCATAAAAGGCAAGACCATAGCGCCTGCTCTGTTTATAAACATAATTAAAGAGAGTAGCCAAACACTTGAAGATAAGCCAGAAAATGACTCTTTATAAATATTAATGGCCTTATAGAACATCAGGTAAAATTAAAGTCCTATAAGTTCTCTGGCATTTGCTTTGGCTGCTTCGGTTGGCGGATTTCCACTGAGCATTTTGGCTATTTCGTGTACTCGTTCTCCTTGGTCTAATTGGCGCATTGCCGTGACAGTTCTTGATTCGGTATCATTTTTATACACCCAATAATGACTCATGGCTTTTGCAGCAATTTGAGGCGAGTGTGTGATTGCAATTATTTGGTGCTTTTGGGCTAAATTATTGAGAATTTCACCCATTTTTCCTGCAATATCCCCAGATACTCCTGCGTCGATTTCGTCGAATATCAATGTAGGCAATGTCAGTGCGCCCGCTACCAATGATTTGATTATCAATGTGAGTCGAGACATTTCACCACCAGAAGCTGTATCTTTAAGAGGCAAGAATTCGCTACCTTTGTTTGGTGCAAAAAGGATGCTTATGTCATCAAGACCTGAATTTGAAAAGCTAGGTAATGTGCCCATGTGAACCTTGATTTGAGCATGATTCATTCCCAATCCAGAAAGCAGATTATGCACGTCTTTCTCAAGTGAAGGAATCACTTTTCTTCTTGCTTCACCCAATTTGTCAGCAAGGCTTTTTAAAGTTATTTCTTTTTGATGAATATCTAACTCAAGATTTTCAATATCGCTACTAAGGTCTCCGAATTTATTAAGTTTTTCTTTGATTTCAGATTGTGTTTTCAGTAAAGCATTACGTTGCTGCAATACCCGATTATAACCGGTAAGTTGTTCCAGATATACTTTATCACACTGGCACAGGATATTATCCATTAATTTCATGCGTTCTTCACTT
>CALFYH010000201.1 GCA_937952155.1 uncultured Saprospiraceae bacterium | reverse complement strand
TTCCGATCTTCCATACAGCTTCAAACTCCGCAGCCACAGCAGGTTTGTCTATTCTATCATAACCTGATGCATCGGCACCACAATCCCAAAATATTGATGAATTTGACCAAGGTAGATGCACGTTAAGTTGTCTGTATTTATTGACATCTTCAGCATAAAATATAGAATTATTGGCTGGAAGTATTTCTGAATTTCCGTTTGCCCAAAATGCTATTGTTATTTCATTTTTTATATTCTTAAAACCATCAACAGTTAAGTTTCCTAATCCTTGAGTGCCAAGTTCAAGGTATCTATCGTTCGAAATATTACCGATGCAATTGTTATCAGAGATATTTGTTCCCAAAATTTCAAGTCCTTGGATATCTTGCTCATTACCTGTGAAGGATAGTGCAACTACAAGGTTTGATGTGCCATCATAAGTAAATCCTTTGTGAAAATACACATCTGTAGTTCCAGAGCCATTAAATGTGACATTTCTATTTGCTACCTCATTTAAGGAAAGTCCAGAGATTGCTTTTGCATCCAATTCTGATAATGTAGTTTGGCCTATTTGTATTTTTAGAAAGGAAAGTTTGCCACTATTTTTATTTTTGAAACTTATGCCCGCAATATTTCCACTTGCTAAGCTTGGCATTTCACTTGATTTGAAGATATACCATGCTTTGTAAGTATTGTGGTTTTTGGTAATTACTGTTGCATTGCCTTGATGGTTTCCAGCTTGAATTTTGGTAATACCTGTATTCGAGTTAACTACGACATTTTGTATATTATAATCAGTAAATGTATAGGTGGGACGCGTTGTGTACAAAAAATAATCATCAGTCAGCCCACTTATGATATAGTCTGGATGTGTAGATCTTAATGAATCCAAGCTTGTGGAGTCAATCACACTAGTGTTGCAACTATAATCCCATTCGCCACAGCCTTTATTTCTGTCCGCGCCAGTCGATACTAGCGCACCTTTGCAACGCATATTATAGTACATAAGGATTTTTTCATACTGATTGTGATCACCAGTTGGAAATTGGATAAGACTATCTCTTGTTTTCGAGTTGTATTGAAATGATTGAACCCATGTTGTGTCTTGACCATTCAAAGATGGAAATAAAAATAATGCAAAAACTACAAAACAAAATTTTGAAAAGGTAAATGTTTCTGTCATGATGAAATATTTTGGTTAAGGTTAAGGCATAAAATTAAAACTATTTTTCTTTCCTTAAGCAATAATTTTAGGATTTAGCTCCATTTATAAGGAAATTTATGTTAAATTTACTCTAGGTTAAATTTGTGAGTTTAGAACAAATGATCATGTCTTAGCTACAAAACTTTTGCTTATTTACCTACTTTCACTATCTTGTGACCTGAAATTTATCTTAATGAATATCATCCAATGGGATATTACTCTATTTGAATGGATCAACAACAAGTTGTCTTCAGACTTGCTTGATTTTATTTTGCCTTGGATGCGTGAACCTTTGTTTTGGGTGCCATTTTATGCTTTTATAATTGCATTTGTTTTCTTTAATTTTGGGCACAAAGCATATTGGTTTGTATTATTTTTGGTGCTTACAGTTGGTAGTTCAGATATGATTAGTTCAAGGCTGATAAAAAAATCAATCAAAAGATTGCGACCATGTAATACAGAATATGTGCAGGTTATAGAACGTGTGCAATGTGGATCAGGATATAGTTTTACGTCAAATCATGCAGCCAATCACTTCGCTGTAGCTACATTTTTAGTTTTGACTTTAGGCCAGATTTTTCGTAAAATCGGAATTTGGTTGTGGGCTTGGGCATCAATTGTTGCTTTTTCCCAAGTTTATGTTGGCGTACATTTTCCACTCGATATTTTTGTTGGTGGCATTTTAGGTTTCCTTATCGGGAAATTCTGGTACTTACTATTTGACAAATATTATGGATATGTTTTAAAACCCAATGGGTTAGTAGTATGACTAGCAAAGAAATATTCAAAATTTTAGAAACGGTTTCTGATCCTGAGATACCTGTATTGACCATTGCAGATTTGGGTATTTTGCAAAAGGCTGAAGTAGATGAAAATACTAGCAAAGTCACAGTTTATATCACGCCTACTTATAATGGCTGCCCCGCCATGGATATGATTACCATCAATATCAAATCTGCATTGCAAGAAGCAGGCATTATTGAATGCGAGGTCATCTCACTCCTTGAACCAACGTGGACTACCGACTGGATTACCGATGAAGGTAGGAAAAAGCTCATGGATTATGGTATTTCGCCACCAGCTGAACAGAGCAGTGATACGTCATTTCTAAGTGGCAAATCGCCTGTAGTCCAATGCCCACAGTGCAAATCAGTTAATACGGAGATGGTTAGTAGGTTCGGATCTACTGCATGCAAGGCATTGTACAAGTGCAAAGATTGTCTTGAACCATTTGATTATTTCAAATGTCATTAAAACTAGTATCAAAACATTTATAACAATAATTTATCATAATGCAACATATATCAGTCAGGATTGAAAATAATATTGCCACAATCACCTTTGTAAGGGCAGAAAAATTCAACAGTTTTATCAGGTCTATGGCTCTTGATTTTCATAAAGTATTGGATGAAGTAGCGGCAGATGAGTCTGTCAGATGTATCGTCATAACAGGTAGTGGTAAGTCATTTTGTGCTGGCCAAGATTTGCAAGAAGCAACAGATCCTGAAGGTCCTGCGTTATCTAAGATAGTCAGCGAACATTATAATCCAGCCATCCTACGCATTAGAAATATACCAAAACCTGTCATCGCCGCAGTAAATGGTGTTGCAGCTGGTGCAGGTGCAAATATAGCCCTAGCATGTGATGTGGTGGTAGCCAAAGAATCTGCATCATTTATTCAAGCATTCTCTAAAATAGGATTGATACCCGATAGTGGTGGTACTTTCGCACTTCCTAGACTTATAGGTATGCAGCGTGCATCCGCATTGATGATGTTGGGAGATAAAGTAAATGCTACGGAAGCACAAAATATGGGTATGGTTTACAAGGTTTTTACTGATGACACTTATGAGGCTGAAGTGCAAAAAATTGCTCTACAATTGGCTCAAATGCCTACATATGGCCTTGCTTTAACAAAAAAAGCACTCAACCAAACCTTTAATAATACCTTAGAAGCGCAGTTGGAATTGGAAGATGTTTTACAAACAATGGCTGGCAATAGTGAAGATTATAAAGAAGGCACATCTGCATTTTTGGAAAAAAGAATGCCGGTTTTTAAAGGTAAATAGAGTAGGTGTGTGATGCTACTCATAAATGATAATCTATCTGATAGCCTTTTTTAATGCTTCGCTTTGATTAGTGCCAATTAGAATTTTTTCACCAGTTTTCATGGTAAGTTGAAGGCCAGTCTTGCCGCTGATGGTGTATGCTTTTCCAGACTTGCCCCGTAGCAATCCCCAACCTCCATACTCAGACCAGGGTTTGTAACTTCTTATCTCACTAGAAGCTATATCTTGCCAAGCTATCTCTTGCCATGACCAATGGAATGGAAACATTTTGAATCTGATGACCTTATCTGTT
>CALFYH010000200.1 GCA_937952155.1 uncultured Saprospiraceae bacterium | reverse complement strand
AAACCTTGACCTCACTATTTCCAACGCGCATTAAAACAGGGTCATTCTGTGAAATAATCGGAAAACTTAGAATTAAAAACGCAATAAAACTTAACGATCTGTGAAACATAATTATTAATCTTAATAGCTAAAATTATAAAAACGCAAAAATAGAAAAAAAAATATATATAACAAGATAAATTTACCATCAATGGCCCAAACTTGCCATTAAATCAAGTATAGAGCCTACGCAAGATTTTCTTAAGTGTAAGTTCTATATCCGCTTCTACCTTCACCCTGATCTGCGCTTTATGATATATGGGTTTTCTGATTTTCAAAAGTTCTCTTAAGTTAGATTTGATTTCTTTTTCGGATTTACCGTTTGTAAGCGGTCGCACATGTTCGCTTTCGGACAATCTTTGGGAGAGCGTATCAATACTTGCCTGTAGCCAGATAGTTTTACCTTTGGAATTCAATAAGTCCATCAAATCACTGTGACAAGGTAGGCCTCCACCAGTCGCAACTACTACATGAGACAATTTCCAATTTGATATAAGCTCATGCTCCAAATCTCTAAACCGCGATTCTCCATGTTTTGCAAATATGTCTGTGATCTTCATTTCTTCCATATCTTCAATGATTGCATCTGTATCGAAAAAAGGCATTTGAAGATGTTCTGCTAATTGAAAGCCCAAAGTGGTTTTTCCACTAGCTGGCATTCCTATTAAAAAAATGGTCATGAACGCATGATTGTTGTGTTGTATAAATGACAGAAACGATGTTATGGTTTAAGGATATGTTGTTTTTATTCAAGATAGATACGAGATTTTTTTACCTTTGCGGAATGGCGGCAAATACTTTTGGCAATATATTTAGGGTCACGACTTTTGGTGAAAGCCACGGTGCTGGCATCGGGCTGATCATCGACGGATGTCCACCAGGGATAACAATCAATGAAAGTTTTATACAATCAGAACTAGCAAGAAGAAAGCCTGGACAATCCACGGTAACTACACAACGCAAAGAAGATGAAATATTTGTAATACAATCAGGCGTACTAGATGGAATAAGCACCGGAGCGCCGATCTCTATTTTCATACCCAATAGAGATCAAAAATCTACTGACTATGACCATATAGCAGAGGTATTTCGACCATCACATGCTGATTTTACATACGAAAGCAAATATGGAATACGCCACCATGCTGGTGGTGGAAGATCATCTGCAAGGGAAACTGCTGCACGTGTAGCTGCTGGCGCTATCGCAAAAGGAATTCTCATGGCTGAAGGTATAGAGATTTTTGCCTTTGTGAGTCAAGTAGGAGATATTAAAATGCAAAGTGAGCTTACCATCGATTACAAAAATATTGAAAGTAATATCATCCGCTGTCCTGATGAAAAAACTGCGGTTGAAATGCAAAAATTGATTACCAAAATCAGAGATGAAGGCGATACCATTGGAGGCATGATCAGTTGTCACATTCTCAATTGTCCTGTAGGATTAGGTGCACCAGTTTTTGACAAATTGCAAGCTGATTTGGGTAAAGCCATGCTTAGCATCAATGCAGTAAAAGGCTTCGAAATAGGATCAGGATTCCGCTGTGTGTCCATGCGTGGATCTGAGCATAATGACCTTTTCACAAATGTTGATGGTAAAATATCGACACAGACCAATCATTCTGGTGGCATCCAAGGCGGCATCAGCAACGGAATGCCTATCACATTTAATGTAGCTTTTAAGCCTGTTTCTACGATCATGCAGGAACAAGAAACGATAGATAAAGAGGGAAATTTAGTCAAAATGCAAGGAAAAGGCAGGCATGATCCTTGTGTTGTCCCGAGAGCTGTGCCTATTGTGGAGGCAATGGCAGCCTTAGTTTTGGTGGATCATTGGTTATTGCAGAAAACGGTCAGGTTTTAATATTTATACAATTCTATCTTTGTAAAATGGCAGTTTGGATCTGAATGCAAGCATTTCAGCCTTGTCAATTACCGAACTAGAAATAGATTCACTATCATTCATTTCACAAATGACATCACCATTAAAATCAACAATCATAGAATTGCCAGGATATAAATAGCCATTTTGGTCCTTCCCTACTCTATTGATACCGACTACAAAACATTGATTTTCAATAGCTCTAGCAATAAGCAGTGATTTCCAATGTGATATTCTTTGCACAGGCCAATTGGCTGAATATATGATCACATCGACCATTTCTCCATTGTTAAGGCTTGCAAATCGAAGATCATAACAAACCAATGGTCGGATTTTCCAATTTGCTATCTCAACTTGTACAGTTTGTTTACCTTTTACATAAAATTCATCTTCTCCTGCTAAAGAATAAAGTTGGATTTTATCATATTGGGCCACCAAACCATCGCCATTCACAAATATAAAGGTATTATACCATTTCCCATTCCGAAACATAGGTATGCTGCCGCCAAATGTACCGCCATAATTCAAAGAATAATCTTGCAACGCAACCAATGTTGTTTCTTGCCATTCAACAGACATTTTGCTCGGGTCAAGGCTATATCCAGTATTAAACATTTCGGGTAATAACCATAGATCGGTGTCTTGATGAGATGAATTGCACCAAATACCTATTTTATCTAGATTGGCAGTTGGATCCATCCAAACTGTATCACATTGAATAACGGAGATTTTCATCTAAAGATCAATATTCTTTTCGCAGCCAAGGCGGCAAAGCTTTTTTATGTTTTGCAGATTTAAAATCAGTTGGCTTCGACTTTGTGGGAGCTTGCCTTTGTTTTGAAGGTAACGAAGATTTTGGTAATGACTGATTCACGATTATGTTACGACCTTCGTGTTCACTATTGTTCAATGCAAAAATTGCTGCTTGAGCTTGTGCATCATCAGCCATCGTCACGAAACCGAATCCTTTGTTTTGCCGAGTGATTTTATCGATTACAATTTTTACTTCATTTACTTCGCCGTAAGGAGAAAACAATTCAAACAAGGTCTTTTCTTTCCATTTGAAGGGAATGCTACCCACATAAATATCCATTATCTAAATTTTGAATGCAAGATAATCAACAAATCCATTATACCACAATGTTTAACAAATTAGTACTTTTACGTGAATAAAATTTTGTCGATCAATGATAGTAGAAAGCCACTTTTGCCCATTATGTCTAAATCCGCTAAAACCAAAAGCTGATTTTACATTTAAAGCAAGAGACTTTTATTCGTGCTCAGAATGTCATTTACTGAGTGTCTGTCCTGATGCATTGCCTGATGCCCTAACAGAAAAAAATCGATATTTAAATCATCAAAATACTATCGAAAATATCGGTTATACACAGTTTTTGCATCAAGTAGTAAAACCTATCAAAGATGTTATTCCTAATGGTGCAAAAGGTTTAGATTATGGTTGCGGACCGACGCCTGTATTGGTTGATTTGTTGAAAAGTGAAGGATATGAATGTGGGTATTATGATCCATTTTTTTATCCCGAATTGCCCCAACAAAAATATCAATTCATAACGGCAACAGAGTGCTTTGAACATTTTCATAAACCTTTGGAAGAAATCGAAAAAATACTTGATTTATTGGTTGAAGAAGGTATATTGGCACTCATGACTGAAACTTGGTCTGAGATAGAATCACTCAATAATTGGCACTATATCAGAGACATTACGCATGTAAGTATTTTCAATATAAAAACCATGGTATGGATGACATCCAAATTTGATTTAGAAATCATTTATACAAATGGGAAAAACGTATTTTTATTCAGAAAGAAGAAGAGATCAAGGTAATTG
>CALFYH010000199.1 GCA_937952155.1 uncultured Saprospiraceae bacterium | reverse complement strand
TGGTCAGTGACTGGAGTTCAGACGTGTGCTCTTCCGATCTATCTATAACACCATCAAGATCTGGAATAAATTTTGGCTCATCAGGCTTGACTTCTTGTAATACAGGAGGTACTGGCCTTTTGTATTCTTGCTGGGTCTGATGCGCTGGTTGATTTATCCTTGGTTGTTGTTGTTGTCCTTGATTAGGATTCTGTATTGCTGGTCTTTGTACAGGTGGAACTACCTTAGGTGCGATTACTTCTGGCTGTACATTTTCTGCCACATTATTTGGTTTATCTTCCTTAGATTCATCCGTGCTTGCGGCTGGAACAAATTCTTTAGGCGTATATCCAACTTTTTCAGGACCTTTTACTATCCGTGCTCTACCTCTTTTCGATACCGATTTATCATCTGTTGATGATAGTACTTCCTCTACTTGTACTACAGTTTCTGGTGTATCATCATCATCCATTATCTCAGCATGCTCCTTTATCATAATAGCACTTGCTGGTTTTCTACCTCTTTTCTTTACTTCCTTTTCAGGTTCATCTTGCAATGGAGCTGGTGTCGCAGCAGCTGCAGCAGCGGCTTCCTTTTTGACCAAAATAGCTTGTTGATCCAGTATTTTATAAATCAATTCCTGCTTGCTGAATTTTTTTGAATTTTTTAACCCTAGTTTTTCCGCTAGATCCTTTAATTCAGGCACCAGCATGTCGTTTAATTGCAAGATGTCGTACATACAATTTTATGTTGCTTATTAAAAATAAATAATGAAGTATTTTTTAAATTCCAAAGGTCTACGGATACATCCACAACTGAAAAAGAAATATAAATCTGAAAGTTTTCCTGTCGGATGACAGACGATTGAATAATTTTGAAAGTGCAAAAATAGATATTAATTTTGATATTCAAAATACTATCTTTGCAAAAAATTTTAAATTTACCAATTATACGGCCTTCAAGGCACAAATATATTAAAATATGTTAGAAATAGGTGTTATTCGAGAAAATAGAGATGGCGTTTTAGCTGGATTAAGCAAGAAAAATGTTTCTCCTGATCAGTTAGAACTTATAGATAAAATTATTTTAGAGGATGATAAACGCAAATCCACACAGACATCATTAGACAATTTACTTTCAAAAATTAATAAAATTTCTGATGAAATAGGAAGTCTATTCAAATCTGGTAAAATAGATGATGCCAATGCCATGAAGCAAACAGTGGCTGCGCTTAAAGAAGAAAGCAGAATATTGGAGTCATCGCTCAAAGATAGTAAAGATGTACTTGAAGAAATGATCATCCAACTGCCTAATCTTCCTCATTCATCTGTACCTGTAGGTAAAAAGGCAGAAGACAATGAAATATTTAAAGCATGGGATGGACCAATGCCCGCTTTGGTAAAAGGTGCATTGCCTCATTGGGAATTGGCTGAAAAATATAATCTCATCAGTTTCAAAGATGGTGTGACGCTTACAGGCTCAGGATTTCCAGTTTATAAAGGTAAAGGTGCTAGATTGCAACGTGCATTGATCAGCTTTTTCTTGGATGAAGCAGTCAATGCAGGATATCTAGAAGTACAGCCTCCACTTATGGTCAATAAAGAATCTGCAAGAGCAACTGGGCAGCTTCCTGACAAAGAAGGCCAAATGTACCACTGCGAAAAAGATGAATTTTACCTTATTCCTACTGCAGAGGTACCACTTACTAATTTGTATCGGGATACTATTTTACAAAAAAGCGATTTCCCTATAAAAATGACTGGTTATACGCCATGTTTTCGTAGAGAAGCTGGTTCATACGGATCTGATGTAAAAGGACTTAATCGACTACATCAATTTGATAAAGTAGAATTAGTGCGTATAGAGCATCCTGATCATTCTTATGATGTATTGATGGAAATGGTAAAACATGTCGAGGGCTTACTTCAAAAACTAGAATTACCATATAGAATACTTCGATTATGCGGTGGAGATATGAGTTTCAATTCTGCATTAACATTTGACTTCGAAACGTGGTCTGCTGCACAAGAAAGATGGCTTGAAGTAAGTTCTGTCTCCAATTTTGAGACATTCCAATCCAATAGGATGAAACTGAGATTTAGAGACGATGATGGCAAAACCAGATTAGCACATACATTAAATGGTAGCGCTTTGGCATTAGCTAGAATTGTGGCCACTCTTTTGGAAAACCATCAAACTTCTGAAGGAATAAACATACCGGCAGCTTTACGTCCTTACACAGGCTTTGATACAATATAATAATAGTATTGGCAATAAAATTTTATGATTGATTTAACAAAGTCATACAAAAAAGATAACAGTGACTTGGAACTTTTAAGTCAGTCTTAAAGTTATTATGGATAATTTTAAATTTTTTAAAAAATAAAATATGGATATAGGATATTGGGTGATCATGGGTGTTTTCACATTGATCGGAATGGTGGTAAGTGGCAGATTAAAATCAAAATTTGCACATTATAGTAAAATAGGTGTGAGAAATGGTAAAAGTGGACAGCAAGTGGCTGAAGATATGCTACGTCATTATGGTATTCATGATGTGAGTGTGGTAATGGGTCAGGGTTTCCTTTCAGATCATTACAATCCTTCTTCCAAAACAGTAGCTCTTTCACCTGACGTATTTGGTGGCAGATCGATCGCTGCTGCTGCTGTTGCAGCTCACGAATGTGGTCATGCTGTACAACATGCCAAAGCATACAGCATGTTACAGCTTAGATCAAAATTGGTACCAGTAGTACAGTTTAGTTCTAGCATTCAGCAATTTTTATTTATGGGTGCTATGTTTGGAATTGGCTCAGCATTTGGAGGCACATTGATGATGATTCTAGTTTTTACATTTGGTGCGACAGCATTGTTTAGTCTTGTAACTTTACCAGTAGAGTTTGATGCTTCAAATAGAGCATTGGCTTGGCTTGATGAGTCAGGATATATGCAAGGTGATGAGCACGATGGAGCTAAAGATGCACTTTGGTGGGCAGCAATGACATATGTATCAGCAGCATTAGGGGCATTGGTTATGTTTTTATACTTTTTGCTCAGATTCATGGGCAGCAACAATGATTAATTGTCAAAAGGCTTTAAATTTGTGCTCTATACAATAAAACAAATATGATAGAAGAAATAGATTTTCAAATAGCACAGACAATTGAGCATTTTGATAAAGCGATTGAACATTTGGCATTTGAATTAAATAAAATCCGAGCAGGTAAGGCATCGCCTGCAATGTTAAATGGGTTAATGGTCGAATATTATGGTGCACCTACACCACTGGCTCAGGTAGCCAATGTATCTACACCTGATGCAAGAACTATTACGATCCAGCCTTGGGAAAAGAAAATGTTGAGCGCTATCGAAAAAGCCATTTTCGAGGCGAATCTAGGAATCACACCGATGAATGACGGTGAAGTAGTACGCCTGATGATACCACCGATGAGTGAGGAAAGAAGGATTTCTATGGTCAAGCAAGCAAAACAAGCAGGTGAAGAATCTCGTGTTGGTATCAGAGCACATCGACACAAAATCATGGATTTTATTAAAAAGAAAGTGAAAGACGGCTTTTCTGAAGATGCTGGTAAACGCAAAGAAGATGAAGTTCAAAAATCAATCGAATCTTACATGGTTAAGATTGACAAAATGATAGAAGTGAAAGAAAAAGATATTATGACAGTCTAAATTGAGAATGGATTTTAAAATTTCTTAGAGCCCGAAATCAACAGTTTCGGGCTTTTTTATGTACTTAATGGGTATCTTTTCTACATAATATGCAATATTACTTCCTTAAACTATCAAAAATTTATACTTTTGTACTATAAATTTTATAGGTGGCCAAAACAAAAAGTCAGCAAATATTCGAAAAGGAGCTTTTTCCACACATGGAAGCCTTAAAAACATTTGCATACCACTTGACATATAACGAAGAAGATGCAGATGATCTTGTACAAGAGACCTATCTTAAAGCACATAAATTTATAGAAAATTACGATGCGGGAACTAATGCGAAAGCTTGGTTGTTTAAAATACTTAAGAACGCCTATATAAACGATTATCGAAAAAAAGTAAGGCGTCCGACAAAGGTAGATCTCGATGATCTGATCAGTATCCGCGATGGTGAAAATCCCAATAGCCATACTTTTCATGATCTCAGACAAGATATTTTTGATAATACAATGGGTGATGAGGTCACAATGGCCATGAACTCATTGCCAATCGAATTTAGAACCGTAATTTTGTTATGCGATATTGAAAATTTTTCATACGATGAAATAGCCAAGATTCTAGAGTTGCCAATTGGAACTGTTAGATCTCGGCTTTTCAGGGCACGAAATATGCTCAAAGAAAAATTAAAACAATATGCAATCAATATGGGATATAAAGATATGCGAGGACTTCGTAGAGGAGAATATGGTGAAGAGGAGTGATGTAATTTGTATAAATAATTTAAGTAGATAAGATGACAAGTTTTGACTCAGTAAAATCATTAAGGAAACAAATTAATTTGTTATTGGACAACGAACTACCTAAAGAAGACGAGATTAATTTGATACAGCATATGGAAAATGATCCACGTTGCAATAAGATTTTTAATCATGAAAAAGACTTCAGAGACTTCGTAAAGAATAATGTAAGGAGATCGGCTGTGTCACCACTTACTGAGCAAAATATCCGAAATTCCATCAAATTGTAATGAAATTCCTTAAATTTCATTGCTAACCTGAAATATATAGTAGAAATTCTTTAGAAAAGCTGTTTGAATCATTCGGTTTTTAGGAAATATTATTTCTTATATATTTCAAAGGTGTAATTTGATTGAGAGTTTGATTTGTATTTCTAAAATTCAAAGCATAAGTATATAAAAATTTTCTTATCTTTGATTCGCGATATAAAATATTTAATTCCAATCATTAGACCTGATGAAATATTTAAATTTAAAATCGACTCTATTTTGCCTTATCGGAGTCGCCTTTACGATCTCTTGCTCTCAGAAGCAGGATACAGAATTGAGAAAAACAAATTATTCGGACAGTACAATAATTGATGATAAACCAGAATCTGAATTATTTTCATTACTAGAGCCAGATGAAACAGGTATAAGTTTTGTAAATACGCTTGTAGAAACCAATGATCAAAATTATAAAAGTTTTGCTTATTTATATATTGGTGGAGGTGTAGCAATCGGTGACATCAATAATGACGGCTTACAAGATATTTTTTTTGGTGGTAGCCAGCAACCTTGTAGGTTGTATCTTAATCAGGGAGATTTTAAATTTAAAGATATAACTGAGGCATCAGGCATCAATCGCAATCATGGATTCAGGACAGGTGTAAATATGGTGGACATAAATGCTGATGGTTTTTTAGATATTTATGTATGTGTGTCTGGATTTTTTCAAGATGACTTTCGAAAAAATATACTCTACATCAACAACGGCAACAACACATTTTCAGAAAAGGCTGAAGAATATGGTCTCGCTGACAAAAGTTTTAGCACACAATCCTACTTTTTTGACTTTGATAAGGACGGAGATTTGGACTTATATCTTTTGAATCATCCACTAAATCCTAAAGAAAGCAACAACCTTAAAATCGAAAATGATAAGGATGAAATTTTCAAAGTAGTTTTATCCAAAGACCTTAGATTCGTTTCAGACAGATTATATGAAAATAAAGGAGGAAAATTTATAGACATTACAGAAAAAAGTGGTATTATAAATGAAGCATTTGGACTAAGTGCTATAATTGGTGACTTCAATGATGATAGTTATCCTGATGTCTATGTTTGTAACGACTATGTAAAACCTGACTATCTTTACATAAATAATGGTGATGGCACTTTTACAGATAAGTTTTCTGACCATTTTACTCATACTTCATTTTCTTCTATGGGATCAGATTATGCAGACGTAAACAATGATGGATGTATCGATATGATGACCTTGGATATGTTTCCTGAGGATAATTACAGGCAGAAAATGCACGGAACAGAATACAACTATGACAAATATCTACTTACTAAAAGATTTGGATTTGCCTCACAGTTTATTAAGAATACTTTACAAATCAATCAGTGTGATGGCACATACAGCGACATCGCACCTATGACCAATATGACCCATACCGACTGGAGCTGGAGTGTATTGATGGCGGATTATAATAATGATACCAAAAAAGATGTTTTCATAACCAATGGTTTTCGAAGGAGTTATACCGATAACGACTATGTGCGATATACCCAAGATTCCATGTATAAAAGTACTGTCAATAAACAGGAATTGAATCTATCCAAGTATCTGAGCATAATTCCTGAACACAAGACAAAATCGTATTTTTATATGAATCAAGGTGGACTCAAATTTACTGATGTATCTAATCAATGGGATCCTTCACCACCAGAATTTTCAAATGGCACCGCTTATGCAGATCTAAATAATGATGGTTTTCTAGACATCGTGGTCAATAACATCGATGCGCCACCATTTATCATGAAAAACAATGGATCAACCACTAGAAAAAATAACAATATCCGGTTTGAATTACAAAATGAAAATAACAAACCAACGCTTGGCTCCAAAATAGAAATTATTGATAATAAAGACAATCTTCAAGTATTTTACTTATACCCATCAAAAGGATTTTTATCATCAGTAGAACCAATAGCACATTTTGGATTAGGTGATGCTACTTCATTAAAATCGGTAAAAATATATTGGCCAAATGGGAAAATGCAAAGTGTTGCAGATGCCAAAATAAATACACTTAACAAAGTTACTTATGCATCAAACAGCACCAATGCCAAAAAACTGGTAAATCCTAGTATATACTTTGAATCTAAAAATGATATAATTACTGCCGACATGGCTCATAAAGAAAATGATTATATTGATTTTAAAAGAGAGCCATTACTCCATAGAAAGTACTCCAATGAAGGCCCTGCCTCTTGTGCTGGAGATATAAACGGTGATGGATTAGATGATGTGTTTCTCGGTGGAGCGACTGGTTTTTCTGGAAAAATTTATATCCAAAAGAATAATGGAAAGTTCCAGCTGCTCACAAACGCAGATATAGAGCAAGATAAGATATATGAAGATACGGATGCCATTTTTGCAGATATAGATGGAGACAAAGATCAAGATTTGATCGTAGTGAGTGGCGGATCAGAATTTCCAAACCAATCTCCTAACTATCAAAACAGATTGTACTTAAATGATGGCAAAGGCACATTCAAAAAGGTGGCAAATGGATTGCCAAATATACCGACAAGCGGATCCTGCATAGCTTTACATGATATAGATAACGATGGTGATTTAGATTTATTCGCAGGAGGAAGAGTTAGCCCTGGTCAATATCCATTGCCAGCTATGAGTTATCTTGGCAGAAATGATGGCGGCAAATTCACTAATGTAACTTCTGAATGGTCTGATGGCTTATTCAAAATAGGAATGGTCACAGATGCACAATTTGATGACTTAGACAAAGACAAAATTAGCGAGCT
>CALFYH010000198.1 GCA_937952155.1 uncultured Saprospiraceae bacterium | reverse complement strand
CGATCTGAATAAGCTTATAGTTAAAGGTAGTAAAAGTGCTGACGAAAATGTAAAATACTTGAAAAAAGAATTCTATTTTACAAGTTTCGAAAGAGTATTTACTTTGCCAGAAAACGTAAAAGCTGATCATATCGAGGCTAACACCAATGATGGCATTTTACACATCTTAGTACCAAAAACTGAAGTGAAAGCACCTGTAAACATATCAGTAAAGTAATTTTAAATTTCTAAACCAATAAAAACAAATATTATGAATATCGTAAAAGTTAATCCGTTTTTGCAAGGAAAATCCCTTACAAGCATTATTGATGACGTTTTTAACCGAAGTATTTCTGACCTTGTGGGTTCAGACCTTTCTGTGACCACACCTTCTGTAAATATTTCTGAAAATGATGATAGTTTCACCATGGAAATTGCCGCTCCAGGTCTTAACAAAAGTGATTTTAAAATCGCTATAGAAAAAGATCAATTGGTAGTTTCTTCAGAAAAATCTTCTGATTCAACACAAGTAGAAGAAGGTAAATGGACAAGAAAGGAATTTAATTATGCTTCTTTCAAGCGTTCTTTCCACTTATCTGATAGTGTGGATGCTGAAAAAATTGAAGCTACATATGAAAACGGAATTCTCGTATTAACTCTTCCTAAAAAAGAAGAAAGTAAATCAAAAGGGCCAAAAACAATTGAAATAAAATAATTTGGTGTTTCAAATAATTCAAGCATTAGCCCACATAATACTCGTCGTACACCACTTTTTCTACTGCCTTACGATAAGTATTTGGGCTTTTGCCTGTTTTTTCTTTGAACAATCTATTGAAATGCGAAAAATTATTAAAACCTGACTCAAAACATACATCTGCAATGGTGTGTTTTTCTTCACTCAGCAGCTTACAAGCGTGGACAATTCTGAATTCATTGACAAATTCAGTAAATGTTTTTCCAGTTGTTTTTTTGAAATATCTACAGAATGATGGTACAGTCATATTGGCTTCAGCAGCGATTTCTTCGAGTTGGATAGCCTCGGTAAAATGGGCACGAACGTATTTATATATAGTATCGATCTTATGTGTATTTTGACCTTGGATAATGAGTGATACACCAGCTGCATTGAGTACGTTGTATTCTTTAGAATTGGCCAAAATCTGGAGTATATTCAGAAATGCTATCAATTTGTCGAATTCATTCATATAAAAAAGATCATCGAGTCTGGCACCTACTTCATTTTTTGTATTGCCATAAAATGATAGTCCAGCCTTGGATCGTTCGAATAGCTGAAGGATATTGGACATTTCGGGCAATCCAAAAAAGTTTTTACCCAGAAAACTCTCTTTCATTTGCACCACGATCTCAGAACTTGCACCAGATAGTCGATCCGTAAATCCATAATGAGGCAGATTAGGTCCCAAAAATATCAGGTCACCACCATTGTAATAAGATATATGATTGCCGATATGTCTCTTACCGCTGCCTTGCTTGATATATACAATTTCCAATTCGGGATGAAAATGCCAAAATGGAAGAATGTTGGGATTGATTTCTTCAAACTTTCGCAAGGTAAATGAATGTCCAAAACTGGGGACAATCTTTTCAAGTGCTGGCGATGACATACCTGACTTTGTCATTATCTTCTGATTTGACTACAAAAATAGACTATTTTCCATATTATCATTGGATGTCAACATTTCATTTGTATTTAATTAACTTTAATTTAACTTTAGAATGTTAATTAAGGTAATATAATACATATTGTGGCAAATTTAGGCGTAGAATAGTCCATCTCAATAGCCTTACCTTTGCAGTATCAATTTTGATTTTATCATTCTTAAACATATTTTACATGAAAACGCAATTATTTGTTTTATTATTTTCATTTCTTTCAGTGAGTATTTTTGCAAACAGCAATCCTGTACTCACTAAAGTAGGTGACAAATCTATCACAATCAAAACCAGTAATTGGAAAAGTGATGCAGTAAACGTCATCATAAAAGACATAGATGGCGCTACTCTTTTATCAGAAAATCTCAATACCAATAAAACTGGTAGAGTGTATAACCTAAAAAATCTTCCTGCAGGTACTTACTCTATAGAAATGTCGGATGATTTGAGAATCACCACGCAAGCATTTACCCTCAATAAAGATGCTGTAGTTATGGACAAAGCAGTTGAGACTTTCTATAAGCCTGTATTCGTGTCATCTGGCAATACGGTAGATTTAAATTTGATGAATTTGGGTAATAATGTGTCTATCAAAATTACTGATAGACAGAATAACACCTATTTGGATCAAAAAGAACAAGAAACATCTATCAATAAGCGATTTGATGTTTCTTCATTGCCTGCCGGTACGTATACGATGAGTATCAATATGGACGGACGTACATTTTCGCATGATTTTACAAAGTAAAACTTGGTTGTCCGACTTTTAATGTGGATAAGTCAAGTAAATAATTAATGTGGCTTTAATGATTTTGTAAAGGCTACCGGATACAGTTTCGGTAGCCTTTCAAGTTTTATATAGGGAGATTATCATACTTTTGTAAAAAATATCGCAATGGAAATTGATATCCGACCTTATACAGATGTAGATAAATTGGCCGTTTTATCTTTGATAAAGTTAAATACGCCGCTTTATTTTGCTGAAAGTGAAGCAATGGATTTTGCACATTATTTAGATCACGAAAAGGAAATGTACTTTGTGGCATGTATTGATGGCGAAGTGGTCGGTTGCGGTGGTGTCAATTTTGAAGACGATCACAAACTGGCAAAGATTAGTTGGGATATGGTACATCCGTTGTATCATGGGAAAAGTGTCGGAACAAAGCTATTGAAATATCGATTGGATATTATACAAAATCAGTTTTCTTGCCAAAAGATCCAAGTAAGGACATCGCAACAAGCATTTAGATTTTATGAAAAAAATGGTTTCTCCCTTACGCAAGTTACCAAAGATTATTGGGCACCGGGATTTGATTTATATGACATGACCTTGAAGAAATAATATATTTAGAAAAGTCTTTGGCCCATCATACAAAATTTTATCTTTGTGAATGGAAATTAGTGTCTTCTGTACATTAAGCCATCTTGATAATTATAAAATTTTACGAATATGTTATTTTCGAAAGTAAGTTTGGTAGTAGCAACCATTGCGGCATTAATATTGATTTTTGTTTCGTCATGTAGGGAAAAACCTGCGGCAGTACAAACAGTTACTGAAACTTGGGAAAAACCTAGAGTACCAGATTGGCACAAAAATGCCACTATTTATGAAGTGAATCTTCGCCATTATACCAAAGAAAATACATTCAAATCTTTTGAAGCACAAATCCCAAGGCTCAAAGAGATGGGCATCGATATCTTATGGTTCATGCCGATTAATCCTGTTAGTGTTAAAAATAGAAAAGGCGAATTGGGTAGCCCTTATTCTATCGGCGACTATTATAAAACAAATCCTGATTATGGTACGATGGACGATTTCAAATCTATGGTCAAGGCCATCCACGATGCAGGTATGCACATTATCATCGACTGGGTACCCAATCATACCGGATGGGACAATCCTTGGATTACCGAACATCCTGACTGGTACACTCATGACAAGGATGGAAATATCATCGACCCGATCGACTATAACACTGGTAAATCTTGGGGCTGGACGGACGTTGCAGACCTTAATTTTGATAATAAGGAAATGCGTATCGGCATGATCGACGCATTGAAATATTGGATCAATGAGACAGGTATAGATGGATTTAGAATGGATGTTGCGCATGGTGTACCTGTAGATTTTTGGGCGCAATGTGCAGACAGTTTATATAAAATCAAACCACTGTTTATGTTATCTGAAGGAGAAGTACCTGATATCGTCAATAATGGAACTTTTATAGCAGATTATGGTTGGGAAATGCACCATACGCTCAACGAAATAGCAGCTACACAAGGAGCCAGCAGAATCAAACGTGCAAATGTAGTACAAGGAAATGTCAAAGAAGGAGAAAAGGCTATAATCCAAAAAACAGCACTAGATATTGACACTATTTTGGCTAAAAAGGCCAATCAATATCAGAAAGGATATCAAATGCAGTTTACATCCAATCATGATGAAAATTCATGGGCTGATACGGAGTTTGCGCGTATGGGTGATGGGCATCAGGCATTTGCGGTATTGACTGCGACATTTAATGGCTTCCCATTGGTATATACTGGTCAAGAATCCGCAATGGATAAAAAGTTGAAATTTTTCAAAAAGGACGAAATTCCTTGGGGAGATTACAAATATGCATCTTTTTACAAAACATTATTCGATCTCAAACATCGCAATAAAGCACTTTGGAATGGAAGTTATGGTGGACCATTGGTGAAAATAAAAACTGGAAATGATGCCAATATTTATGCCTTTACCCGTGAGAAAGATGGAGATAAGGTATTGGTCATCATCAACTTATCTTCAAAAGATCAAAAGGGAAACATCCAAGGCGCTGCAGGTAGCTATACCGATGTATTTACAGCCACAAAGCAAGAATGGAAAGACGGCGATAGTATATCTTTGAAGCCATGGGAATATAAGGTGTATTCCAATAAGTGATAAATACAAGAATTATATTACTCGTAACTCATTGAAAGCAAATATGTAATACATTCGAATTATTGTATTTTTAATATTTGCAATGGTTGATTATAATAAATTTGTGGCACATCGATTTTATTAAAAACAAAAGGCATTCATTTTTTGACTTGATTTTCAACAAAATACATACGACATAAAATATTTTGTCGTACCTTTGTGCCCATTTTCAAAATTTATTATTAACCACTGTCGCAAACAATCATCAGGCGACATACAAATATTTTATAAAAATGGTAGAAGATAATGGTCTTGACCACAAAGAAGAAAACGAAATCGATATTGAAGACATTTCAGATGTAGTGCTTGAGCAAACTGTTGAAACACACTCATCTGCTCATGATGACTTTGATTGGTCTGTAGGCAAAAGAAATACAGTAAAGTATGACAATGCCGAACACAAAAAATATTTTGAAGAATACGATAGATCACTCAATTCAGTTGCTGAACTAGAAGTAGTAAAAGGTCGTGTTACATCTATCCACAGCGGAGATGTAGTTCTAGACATCAATTATAAGTCGGACGGATTGGTATCTTTGTCAGAATTTAGAGATACACCAGATCTGAAAGTGGGAGACTACGTTGACGTGTATGTTGAAAACAAAGAAGATCTAAGAGGTCAGTTGGTTTTGTCAAGAAGAAAGGCGAAATTGCTCAAATCATGGGATAATTTGGTTGATTCTTACAAAAACGGTTCTATCATAAAAGGTTTGGTAGTCAGTAAAACTAAAGGTGGTCTTATCGTAGACTGTCTTGGATTAGAGACTTTCTTACCTGGTTCGCAGATAGATGTGAAGCCTATTACAGATTATGATATCTATGTAGGTAAAACAATGGAATTTAAGGTAGTGAAAATCAATGAAGCGATCAAAAACGCCGTTGTATCACACAAAGCCCTTATCGAAAGCGATCTTGCAGAACAAAGAGAAACCATCATTGCAGGACTTGAAAAAGGTCAGGTACTCGAAGGTGTTGTTAAAAACATCACAGACTTCGGAGCATTTATGGATCTTGGTGGTGTCGATGGATTGTTGTATATCACAGATATCTCTTGGGGTAGAATCAATCATCCAAATGAAGTATTGACACTTAATCAGAAAATCAATGTTGTTGTACTTGACTTTGGTGAAGACAAGAAGAGAATTTCACTTGGTCTTAAGCAATTGACTCCGCATCCTTGGGAAGTATTGGACAATACCATTGCTGAAGGTAGCGTAGTGACTGGTAAGATCGTCAATATCGAAGATTATGGTGCTTTCTTAGAAATCATCCCTGGTGTAGAAGGTTTGATCCACGTATCTGAAGTAAACTGGAGCAACCAACCAGTAAATGCAAGAGACTTCTTCACACTTGGAAGCGAGATGAATGCGAAAGTAGTCACTATCGACCGTGATGAAAGAAAAATGTCACTCAGCATCAAGCAAATGACAGAAGATCCATGGAGCATCGTATCCGCTAAATATCAATTGGGAACAAGACACGTAGGTGAAGTTAAAAATCTGACTCCATATGGTGTATTTGTAGAATTGGAGAATGGTATTGGTGGTATGGTACACATTTCTGACCTTTCTTGGACTAAGAGATATTCACATCCATCAGAATTTACAAAAGTAGGTGAGAAGATTGATGTATCTATCCTCGAAGTAGATGAAGATAGCAGAAAACTTTCTTTGGGTCATAAGCAATTGGAAGAAAATCCATGGGATACTTTCGAAAATGTATTCCCTGTAGGTTCATATCACGAAGCTACCATTGTCAAGAAAGATGACCGTGGCGCAGTAGTTCAGTTGCCTTATGGATTGGAAGCTTATGCTCCTGTAAAATTCATGAAAAAGGAAAACAATCTGAATGCTTCAGTTGATGAAACACTTACAGTTAAGGTTATCGAGTTCAACAGAGAGGAGAAGAAAATTATCGTTTCCCACACCAGATATCTTGAAGATATCCGTAAAGAAGCAGATGATAATGTTAAAAAAGAGAAAGATGTAGAACGTCAGGTGACTAAGAAAGCTGTTGAAAAAATTCAAACTAAAGTTGAGATGAGTACTTTAGGAGAAATTGAAGGTTTCAGTCAATTAAAAGAGCAACTTCAGGAATCAGCTAAAGCCAAATTAGATGCTAAAGCAGAGGCTAAAGCTAATGCAGCACCTGCAGAAGTTAAAGTTGAAGCGACAGAAAAAAGTCCAAAAAATGAACTTTTTGAGTCATCTGAATCAGAAGCTGAAGTAAAACCTAAAGCAAAAGCGAAAGCCAAGGCAACTACTGGAGATGATCTAAAGATTATTGAAGGTATTGGGCCAAAAATTGCAGAATTATTGAATGCTGATGGAATTAACACTTTTGAAGAATTAGCAAATGCTGAAATATCTAAGATTCAAACCGTTTTGGATAATGCTGGTTCCAGATATAGAATGCATGATCCAAGCACTTGGCCACAACAAGCAAGATTGGCTTTTGAAGGTAAAATGGATGAGTTAAAAGTATTACAAGATTCATTAAAAGGCGGAAAAGCTTAGAACTTTTTAGCTGAATATCATATGAAGGCCCTTGGTTAATTCCAAGGGCCTTTTTTTTGTTTAGTCTTTTTTATAAAAGGTTAAACAAAATAATTTTAACTGTGTTTTGTTTCTGAATGAATATTTCTAACCGTAAAATTGGAATCATAGGATCTGGCATTGCAGGTATGGCAGCAGCTATTGAATTAGCGCATGCGGGATATCATGTTGAAATAAGATCGGAAGAGCGTC
>CALFYH010000197.1 GCA_937952155.1 uncultured Saprospiraceae bacterium | reverse complement strand
AAAGTTTTTGATTTTCCGTCAAGGATATTTCCTAACCCAACTGTGTGTATTGCATAATCTAATGTGTAATTGTCTGGCGATAAGGTGTATTTTTGTTCGAAATATGCACCATTGCCCGCATATGCTTTAAAAGATACTTCATTGCCTTTCTTTTCTTCTGTGAAATAAAGGTCAGAAGTATTGATGGTTTTGGCTTCAGCACTCGATAACGGAAGCGTGTAACTAAATATATTTTCGGGGCTATCCAACATGGTGATCAATTCCTTGGTCTCATTGCCAGAACTATCAGTGACGGTTTTGTAATGTTTTTTGAGCAAAACTTGCTTGATTATACCACCTTTTGAGGTAAATGTAACTCGAACCAAGTCGTTTTCTAAAACAACATCTTTTTCTGTACCTACTGTTGCTGCTCCAAATTGACCGAATTTTTTCTGATTTGCCAAAATAGCTACACTATCATTGCCAGCGACTGGTGCAAGTGTGTCATTTACGATAGCAGATTCTATTTTTTTCTCAGGTAAAGTCTGATTTACCAGAGCCAAAGAATCTTGCGTCCTTTTTGATTTCTTTAATTCTTCATCGCTTGGCGCTGATGTGATAGTCCAAAGCATGAAGGTAGCCATGATCAAAACAATACCTATAATCTGATTGCGTTCCATTATCTCTTTTCTGAAAATTTCGGCAAATGTACGATTTGAAAATGAATTAAGCCCACTTTAATAGATGAAATGATAGGAACAATAGAATGAAAAGGACATATCAATGGATTATAAACTAACTGAGAGATTGATATGATAATTTACAAGTCATTTATTCAAAAATTATTGATCAAAATCAAGATAATATACATCCTGGGTATTACGTTTGATACCCGAAATTTTAAAGCCATTATATTGCGGTATTATCTCCATTAGGTCGAATACATGGCAAGTTTTGGGCAATCCCGAAAAAATTAAAGTAAATGTAAAGGTTGAGCCAGTCTTTACTTCAGTCCAAGCTGGGAAAGCTGAAATTTTTTCAAAATAAACTAGATGACTTTTGTGGGTAGAATGCAAATCAAAAAGAAATGTGGTAGGCCAGATCCTAATAAACACTGATTCGGATTTTGCAGATACTGACCCATGAATGACAACTTGACCTAACTCGTGGAATTGTGATTCTACTTGTTCAAACAATGAATGACTGACCGAAATTTTGGGTTTGTTTTTAACAGTGGGCATAAAAATCCTTGCTTTTCAGCTGTGAAAGTACAAAAATATGAGAAAACAATAAAAATAATTAAAGAAAAACAATCTTCAAAAGAAGATATTACTTACTTTTGTGCTCATTTTTAAAATAATAAATTATTCACAATGATTGCAATCGTAACAATAGCTGGTCAGCAATTTAAAGTGACAGAAGGCCAAGAGCTTTTCGTCCACCAGTTAGAAGCCGCTGCAGGATCATCTGTGTCTTTCGATCAAGTATTGATGACAGACAACAATGGTACTGTAAGAGTAGGCACTCCGGTATTGAGCAATGCCAAAGTAAATGCAACCGTCATCGGCAACCAAAAGGGTGACAAAGTTATCGTCTTTAAAAAGAAAAGACGTAAAGGATACCAAAAGAAAAACGGTCACAGACAAAGTTTTACCAAAATCAAAATTGACTCTATCTCTGCGTAACTTTAGTTGGCAGTTTATTAACTAATCTAAAAAAAGAAAAGCAAAATGGCTCATAAAAAAGGTGTCGGTAGTTCAGACAACGGACGGGATAGTAAAAGTAAAAGACTTGGTGTGAAACTATTTGGAGGACAAGTAGCTAAAGCCGGTAATATCCTTGTAAGACAAAGAGGTACTAAATTCCATGCTGGTGAAAATACTTACTTGGGTAAGGATTTCACGATTCATGCACAAGTAGCAGGTACAGTAGCCTTCAAAAAAGGTAAAGAAGATCGTACTTGGATCAGTATCATACCATCGTTAAATGAAGTAAAAGAAACAGTGGCTCCAGTAGCAAAAGCAAAACCAGTGGTTGCTTCCCCTGTAGTACCACCGACTACTTCTTCAGAAGAAGAATAAATTAAAGATGCATAATTATTGAATTATCTTGCAAAAATCGATTTTAAGTAAGACATATTCAAATAATTAAATTAGCAAGTAAAGGGACAAGTTCTATGGATTTGTCCCTTTTTTTATATTATAATCTAGTAGGAACTTAATTAATTGTTATCACATGAAATCCCTTTTTGACAAGATCGAAGAAAGTGCAGTCTACATCAGGTCGCTTATAAATACTGGTGCTGACCAAGCTTTAGTACTGGGCACGGGTTTGGGCTCTTATGGAGATACGATCAAGGATCAGTTGGTTTTACCATATAAGGAAATACCACACTTTCCAATATCCACTGTAGAAAGCCATGAAGGAAAACTGATATTTGGATATAAGGGTGATGTGCCGATCGTTGCGATGTCAGGGAGATTTCATTATTATGAAGGATATTCTGCTGCAGACCTCACATTTCCTATCAGAGTGCTCAAGGCTATTGGGATTAAAAAGCTTATTATCACAAATGCAGCCGGTGGTGTAAATCCGCATTTTCGTGAAGGAGAGATTGTAATGATAAATGATCATATCAATATGATGCCAGACCATCCATTACGTGGACCAAATGATAGTCGTTTGGGATTGCGTTTTCCTGATATGATGCATGCATATGATGTTGAAATGCACTCAATCATGTCGAAAATAGCAGAAGACATGCAAATTCCAATTCGTCAAGGCGTTTATCTTGGGTTGCAAGGTCCAAGTCTAGAGACACCAGCAGAATATCGGATGGCACATATTTTGGGTGCTGACCTAGTAGGAATGTCCACCATACCAGAGGTGATCGTAGCACAACATTGCCAGATAAAAGTAGCAGCATTTTCCATTGTATCTAATGTTTGCTTTCCAACATCAGCATTGACAGAAACCACAGTAGAACAAGTTATTGCTGTCGTAAACTCTTCTTCCCAAAAGCTAAATAAAATTTTAGATAGGTATTTTGAAAAGTCATAATTTGTAAGAATTATTGAATTCAGTATTTTGGTACTTTCACAAGCACATTTCTATTTTACTACGATACAAGCCTTTTGCTTTAATTTTTTTTAATAAATTTTAATTTAGATTTACTAAAGGACTAACAAAATAAAAAATTGTATGATCAAAATCAACGAAATGTAAGATTTTAGCAAGTTAACATATTAAACAATTTTCATATTTGAGTTAAGTTGTCTGAAAAAAAGTGGCATAAAAATAGCCATGATATAAGTCCGACACCTTGTTTTTGTTTTTTTTGACTTAAAATAAACCCGTTGATATGTTAAGATTTATATTAATATTGAATGTTTTGATTTTGACTGCTTTTAATATGAAAAGCCAGAATAGAACACAGCAACCCTCAAAGTTTACTTGGGAAGGAGCTACAGAAGGCAATAGAGCAGTCTGGAAAGCCGACGATACTTTGAATACTTATTTGGATATCGATGACATTGATGTGCAAATTAAACTTATTGATCCTCTACATCTAAACACTACAACAGCCAACCCAAGTGAATTTAATGATTTTACAAAATCCAATACCTTTTATGGAAGAGGGAATTTGGCCCTTCAAATAAAATCTACCCAAGCAGCACAAGCAGTTTGTTTGGAGTTTTCTTTTTCTAATCCTGTTTATTTAAACAATTTTGATGTTTTTGATATCGACATGTTGCAGTCTTCTACTGTAAACGCCAGTACTTATCAAGACAGCATTAGTTTTAAAGCATATAATAAAGCTGGGATTGTACCATTGACGCTAGAAAAAAAGGATGTAAATGCCAAATTTACTATATATGACCAATCAGTAAAAGCAAATTTTTTTGAAGGGATAAATGGAGATATTTCCCATACAAATCCTGTTGGTGCAGTTTCTGTAAATAGTACAATTCCCATAGAAAGATTTGTTTTGTGTCATGCAAATGGCTCAGAGGATGATGGTCTAAGTAACAGCCATGCTATAAAAATCCCAGGATTCCAATTTACGGAATTTTTAGGGTCTATATCAGGAAAAGTAATTGATGACGCAACTGGTCAACCTTTATCAGGGTCGATTATAAGACTATTGGATGCGCAAGGAAATTTAGTGGTCAATAAAGAAGGGTGGGCCATGCAGCTTACTACAGATGCAAGTGGATTTTATTTTTTCGACCACTTACCTATGGGTTCATACACCATAATACAAGTAAATCCATCGGGTTATGACAGTGTTCATGATACGGATGATGATAATGACAATAAAATCCATACGATACTAGACGTAACAAAACCCGAATCTCTAAATAACGATTTTTATGAGATACAAAGTACACCACTGGCTGTAAATTTGATTGATTTTGATATAAAATCAAATGGAAATACAACTGGTACTGCATTTTGGGAAGTTAGTAATGAATCCAATTGTCAATTTTATCAATTATTTGGATCAGAAGATGGCTTGAATAGCATATTATTGAAAACAATTGATGCTGATCTTTCTAAAGGAGGTAAATATTCAGAAACATTTGAGCACCAATT
>CALFYH010000196.1 GCA_937952155.1 uncultured Saprospiraceae bacterium | reverse complement strand
GTGCTCTTCCGATCTTTATATTAAATACATATAAATTTGCATAATATTTAATATCTGCATTGGTATCGCCAAATGTCCGAAATCTTACACTAATTCCTTCATAAATCCATTTTTGTAATCAAATTATTTATAATGTGTAATATATTTGATTATATGTTAAAACAAATTAAAAAAATTATATATATATTTTGATATTTTTTTGGTAAAAAGTGGGAAAAAGTGGGAATGGATGCTATCTTTGCCTTATCAACCAACAGAAAGTGTGAAGCAGTACCAATTCACAGGAGAATATGAGTGTAAACTTGATGCCAAAGGCAGACTTAAATTGCCAGCAGCAATCATTAGGCAAATCGGAGGCGACGGAAATCTCAGGTTTACAATCAATCGTGGATTCGAAAAACACCTTATGTTGTATCCCAATGACGTTTGGGAGATGAAGACGAACGAAATCAATCAATTAAATATTTACAGTACGCAGCAAAGGCAGGCGATCAGGTATTTTTATCGTGGGGCAACAGAGCTCGAAATAGATGCGGCAGAACGCATCAATCTTCCGGGCAGTCTGATGGAATATGCAGGTATAGATAAAGACGTAGTTTTATTTGCATATCAAAATCAGATCGAAATCTGGGCTAAAGACAAGTATGACGAAATGCTTGACAACGAACCCGACGAATTTGGTTCTATTGCAGAATCCATTTTCGGAGGTATCAAACCATTAGGTAATTTACACGATCCTATGTGATGAGCGAGTACCATGTATCAGTTTTATTAGACGAAAGTATAGACAATCTCAAAATTAAACCCGATGGAAAATATGTCGATGTGACGTATGGTGCCGGAGGACATTCCAAGTCGATTTTACATAAGCTAAGTGCCAAAGGGCATTTGTTTGCTTTTGATCAGGATCATGATGCTGTTGCCAATTGTGTTCAGGATGACAGGCTTACGCTTATCGAAGCCAATTTTAGGTATCTGCGTAGATTCCTTAGGTTGGAAGGTGAAACAGAAGTAGACGGAATCCTTGCTGATTTGGGTGTTTCATCTCATCAGTTGGATGTACCCGAAAGGGGCTTTTCCTATCGTTTCGATGCGCCGTTAGATATGCGAATGAACAATGAAGCCGAGTTTACAGCTGCTTCTTTGTTGCAGACGTGCAGCGAAGATGCATTAGTGGACATATTGAGTAGATTTGGTGAAGTGCGCAATTCCAGAACACTTGCTAAAGCATTGATTAATGCACGCAAGATATCTGAAATTCGAACGACATTTGATCTCAATAGAATTCTGGATCAACACATCATGGGGCCGAGGATGAAGTATCTTTCTCAAGTGTATCAAGCGCTACGGATGGAAGTCAATGACGAAATCGGAGCACTCGAAGAAATGCTGTCAGAAGGATATAAATTGCTCAAGCCTGGCGGTAGATTTGTGGTCATCACTTTTCATAGTATCGAAGATAGGGTAGTGAAAAACTTTTTCAAAACCGGAAACTTTGATGGCGAATTAGAAAAGGATGCCTTTGGTAATGTGTTCAGGCCTTTTACATTGGTGAATAAAAAAGTTATCACAGCCGATAGCAATGAGCAAAAAGTTAATGCAAGATCTAGAAGTGCAAAATTGAGAGTTGCTGAAAAGGTATTTTAATTACTAATTAATAATGTTCAATTACTAATTTTTAATGGAAAGAGAAAATATCATTCAGCAGAAATCTTATGATTTTGCAATAAGAATTGTAAAGGCTTATAAATACATTGTTGAGAATAAATCTGAATATGTTTTATCCAAGCAATTAGTTCGAAGCGGAACATCTATTGGTGCAAACATTGAAGAAGCAATTGGAGGGCAATCGACCAAAGACTTTTATTCAAAAATGTCAATTTCGTATAAAGAGGCGAGAGAATGTAGATTTTGGATTCGATTATTGACAGATTCAGATTACTTGACTAAAGATCAAGGTAATAGTTTGATACAAGATATAGAAGAAGTTCTAAAAATAATTACAGCAATTCAGAAGACAACAAAAGGTAAGATGAATGGACAGTAATTAATCATTAGTAATTAACCATTAATAATTAAAATAAATTAATTCATTTTTTTATGACTAGTTTCCAGGATAAGAAAGCTACACTTTTTAGACTGAAATGGGTCGAATGGATTTTTGTCAATTTGCCGTTTGTATGCTATCTGGCGTTGTTGGGTGTGATTTATATCTCCAACGCACATGCTTCTGAGAAAGCCGTAAGGAAGATCGAAGCATTGAAGCAGGAAGTAAGAGATACCAAGTGGAGAGCCATGAATCTCAAGCAAGAGGTGATGCATGGTAGCATACAATCGCAAATTGAAAGCAAGGTCGAAGGCTCCGGGTTATTGCCTTCAAATACGCCGCCATACAAAATTGTGGCCGAAAAAGTTAATAAATGATAATGTAAACAGGTCGATGGACAGGAAGAAGGAGTTGTTATGGCGGGCATATTTAGTGATGTTTTTCTTTGTGATAGCATCCGCTGTAATCCTTTTCAAAGTATTTAATATCAGTGTTTTAGAAAAAGATAAATGGCGACAGAAAGGTGAAGCCAATGTGAAGTGGATGGTAGTCGATGCCGATAGAGGGAATATTTATGCTGAAGAAAGCATTCTTCTCTCTACATCGATACAGTTCTTTGAGGTTCGGATGGATATGAGTGTGATCAAAAGCGATGTTTTTAATGCTGGTGTGGATTCATTGGCATATTTTTTAAGCAATTTTGATCCAAGTGTTATAGCTCCAAAAAGTAAATCTGAATGGTTGAAATCTTTGAAAGCTGCCAGAAAAAAGAAAAGTAAATTCTTTTTTATAGGCAAGGGATTGGACATTGAAGCCTATAGTAAGCTAAAAAAAGCCCCAATTCTTAGATTAGGAAAGATGCGTGGTGGCTTGATTGCTAACAGATATGGCAGGAGATTCAAGCCATTTCAGGAATTAGCATCTAGGACCATCGGTGTTGATAGAGAAAATGCAGACCGTATAGGACTTGAAGGATATTTTGATCGGTTTTTAAAAGGTGATACTGATCAACGACTCATGAAGCGTCTCGGGAGAGAAGGTACACCAGATGGAAATGTCTGGGTGCCAGTTTTTGATCCCTCAGAAAACGAAATCAAACGAGGCGACGACATTTATACA
>CALFYH010000195.1 GCA_937952155.1 uncultured Saprospiraceae bacterium | reverse complement strand
AAGAACATTGACGTCTTTAAATTTAACCCCAAGATCTTGCAATATGTTTGTAGCACGTGAAGAAAATCCACACATTGGAAATTGCTGCGTCCCTTTCATGAAAAGAACAACTCTATTTTCGTTCAATAGATTTTCGATTTTTTGTTTTACATCGTCATCAAAAACATTCATATTGATATCAGGAAAATAAGTTCGCCCCAAAACATGATAATCATCTTTCAAATCTCTTAGGAAATTTACTTTCTGAAAAGCAGATCCGAGTTTCATCGCAAATGGTTTCAAATGTTCATATTGCTCTTTGTCTCCATTTACAAAAATCTGAAGACACATCAATCCGACCACTTCCGCAGATCCAAGTATGTATTCTTTATAAAGATCGCTGTCATAAGCTAGCTGCTGCAGATCCATTTCCATACTATGCATAAACTGGCGTATCAGCGCATGATCTATCTGATATCTATTCACAGTTTCTTGAAAAGATTGTAATATAGGATTTAGGGATATCTTTTCATCTATAGCTTGCCATGTTTGAGCAGAGAATCGCGATAAAAGTTCTTTTTTGTCATATCCATGAAAACTATCAACAATTTCATCTGCCAATCGCACAAATCCATAGACCGCATAAATAGAAGGGCGAATCGAAGGTCTTAACGCCATGATTCCCAAGGAAAAACTCGTGCTGTATTTTTCGGTCGTAGCTTTACTTATCTGATATGATAATTCATCAAACAGTTGTTTCATTTTATTATTGTTTAAAGCGGTTTGTTAATTGGATTTTTTGTTTTGATATTTTCCAGTTCGTTGGCCACAATTTTACCTGAAATGATCGATGGCGGTACTCCAGGCCCTGGCACGGTTAACTGTCCAGTATAGAGCAGATTTTCTATATTTTTATTCTTGATCGATGGTTTCAATACCGCAGTTTGTTTTAGTGTATTGGCCAATCCATAGGCATTTCCCTTGTATGCATTGTAATCTTGTACGAAATTACTTACGCAATAACTTCTTTTATAATCCACATGTGCTAGCAGATTTTCCATACCAGTATGTTTTTCTAAACGACTGATCATCTCTGCAAAATAGACTTCTCTTGTATCTTCTGCATCTACAATACCTGGCGCCAATGGCATAAGAAGAAACACATTTTCATGCCCTTCTGGCGCGATATCAGGGTCTGTCTTTGAAGGACAACAGGTATAAAATAATGGTTTTTCAGGCCAACTTTTGCTTACGTAAATACTCTCTATATGTGCATCCAAGTCGGTTTCAAAAAATAAGGTGTGATGTTTAAGATTTGGAATTTTTGTATTAAAGCCTAGGTAATAAATCAAGCATGATGGTGCAAAAGTTCTGGTTTCCCAATATGCTTCAGAATAGTTTTTTTGGTCTGTGTCAAGCAAAGTTTCGCTATGGTGATAGTCTGAAGAAGCAATGATTGCATCAAACATTATTTCTTTTCCATCTACAATTATAGCTTGTGCGATGTTGTTTTTGGTGACAATTTTTTCGACTGCATGGCCAAAATGGTACTTTACACCTTGTTTTTCACCTACTTTTTTCATTGCCAAAATGAGTTCGTAAAATCCACCAATAGGATACCAAGTTCCTAAAGCGTAGCCACCGTAATTCATAAGGCTATACATTGCAGGGATATCTTTGGGTGATGCACCAAGGAAAATAACTGGAAATTCCATCAAAGCCTTCAGATAAGGATGCGAAAAATATTTGCCAACATAAGACCTAAAGTTGGTGAGCAAATCCAGTTTTAATGCACTTTTTGCAATCTTTGGTGACATAAATTCCCACCAGCTATGGCATGGTTTATGAACAAATTCCTGCATGCCAACTTCATATTTGTATTTGGCTGCTAGCATGAAATCATCCAATTTTTTACCAGCTCCAGCTTCTCGATTTTCAAATAGACCTCGGAATGCACTATAATCTTTGGGTACATCGATTTTGTCTTTTGCGAATACCATTTCAAACTGTGGATCAAGTGGAATAAGAGTATAAAAATCTGATACTTTATACCCGAAATCTGCAAAAAACTGTTCCATGATATCTGGCATCCAATACCAGCTCGGTCCCATGTCGAAAGTGTATCCATTTTCGGTTTTAAACTGTCGAGCACGTCCACCTGGTGATGTATGTTTTTCGAATACGTGGACATCATAACCACTTTTTGCTGCATAAGCCGCCGCTGAAAGTCCAGAAATTCCCGCGCCTATTATGGCGATTTTTTTTGGCATATTTAGTTATTGGATGGTAAGTAATTTTTTGCTACAGTGTGTAATAATTCGCTACTGTCTATGTTTTGGAGAAAGATGGGATTATGAAAATGTTCTAATTTGCTCAACAGGTGAATTAAAGTCATCTTTTCTTCATGACTGAGATCTCCAGCTACAACTTTTGTAGCCAAACGGATTTTGTCCATTTGATTCTCTAAAGCTTCGAGTCCCATTGGTGTAATTCGAATAATTTTGCTACGTTTGTCCAAATTTGAATCTTTTTGCTTAATCCAACCAAGATCAATAAGCCTTTTGATGATTAGCATTCCTGTGGGTTTGTCTTGGATGTTTTTTTTGATCAGTTCCATTTTGGTCATTGCGCCGAAGGCTTTGAGATTGATCAAATAGATAAATTCTTCTTGCGTAGAGAATTTTGATCCGTGAATGGCTGATTTAGCATAGGATTTTGCATAGCGATTCAGGTGAACTAAATGAGTGCTTATCACACTCTCTGGACTTCGGTCATTTTCTTTGCCTTCCCAGTCTGGTTCATAAGTATCAGATTGAGTTTGTAAGCTGTTGGAGATCCATGATTTAAATCCTTTTATATTAGATGGATACATCTTATTCTTTGATTCAAACTCTTCAAGGAGTGTAATCGTATCTTTTAATAAACTATATTCCATTGCAATTCAACATTTATTAGTATGCAAAAATACTAAAAATTTAATTAATAGTATATAAATATACTAAATTGATTAATTGTTTAAATTTTTATCACATTTTTAATAATTTACAGTCTTTTCCAAAATCGCTAAAATGAAAAAGTGCCCAAAAAATACTGGTCAATGTATTTCATTGGGCACTAAACCAAAAAGTATCTTAGTCTTTATTTTTTCTGGTTCTAATTACCGATATTATTCAAAACTAGTCAAACCAAGGGTATTGAAGAATTTCCACGATAGTATTCAATTTTAAGCTGGAACATCTCTGCCATTTTTTGTCCTTGCCATTTGGCTTTATTGGCATTTTCTCCTTCAAAAAATTCATCGACCGTTGCATAAAATAAAGAAATCCACTGCTCGAAATGTGTGCTTTGAACAGGCAGAAACGCATGTGGTACAAATGGGCTGCCATGGTAGGTATGCTCATCCAGCAAAACCGTTTGCCAAAACCGATACATGTTTTCAAGGTGTTGTGGCCATCGATCTTGTATCCTATCATTGAAGACTTTTGCCAACAGTTCATCTTTTCTGACACTTCCATAAAAGCTATCGACCAATATTTTTATATCATCTAGGGTATTAATATCACCTTTCATTCATTAATTTTGTACATTGATTAAATTATTAGGATAAACTTGTCGTAAATATGGTCAAAAAAATATTATCGTATTAGAATGGTTCTTCCAGACTTTACACCTTGTGCCAGATCATAAATACTTGTGGTTTGGAGCATTTTTTTGAGTTCGCTTCTTACTTTAACAAATTTGTCGTGCATTGGACATGGTTTTGCGCTGTTACATTCGCTCAATCCCAATCCGCAACCATTATAAATAGACTCACCATCGATGGCAAAAACTATATCCGCCACATTTATGGATTTCATACTGTCTCGTTCTATCTCAAAGCCGCCATAAGGTCCTGTATATGATTTTACAATATTATGTTTTGTCAACGCACCCAAAATTTTTGCAGTGAATGCCTCCGGAGAGCCCACATTTTCGACAATGTCACCGATTTTTACCCGCTCTTGTTTTAATGATTGCGTAGCAATGTAAATTATTGCTTTTATACCGTATTCACATGCTTTTGAGAACATAAGAAAAATATTTTGCTGCAAAATTACAATATATTTTTTATTTACGATAAATTTGTCCGAAATATATTTAAATAAAATGGAAATTAATTCAGAAAAGGCAAATATTCGCAAATTGATGTTGGATAAACGCAAGCAAATCGATGCTACCGACAAAGCGCAATACGATAAGTATATTTGTCAAGAGCTGGAGCAGATAATACAGGAAAATAATTTTAAAGTCGTCCATGCTTATATTCCTATTGCCAATGAAATCAACATCTTGCCATTAATAAATAAGCTGCTTAAAAACAATATTACCGTAGTGTGCCCGAAGACATTGACCAAAAGAAGATTGGAAAATAGGGTGTTGGTGTCTTTGACTAAATTAGAAATGGGTATAATGCAAACTTTACATCCTAAGGAACCTTTGATATATGAAGGGAAATACGATTTGGTTATTGTGCCAGGTTTGGCCTTTGATAAGGCAAATTATAGGCTAGGATATGGTGGAGGATATTATGATAATTTTTTGATCGATCACCCAGAAGCACACAAAGTAGGAATCTTTTATCCATTTCAGATGATTGACAGTGTGCCCAAGGAGCCGCATGATGTTTGCTTAGATCTCATTGTGTCAAAAGAATACTAGCGATTTCTGAGTTTCTTAATGTATTAATGCGCAATAAAGTCGAAATTTTCATCTTACTTTTTTATATCTTTGGCACTCGATCCAACAAAAATTTATGATGACAACGGCACAATATGTTACAAACATTCATTCAAGATACATTCGTGGCAATGCGACCGAACATACATTCCGTGGAGATTTACAGCAACTTATAGAATCATTAGTGCCTACTGTCAGTGCGACTAACGAACCCAAAAGACAAAGTTGTGGTGCTCCTGACTATATTTTGACTAAAAAGGATATTCAGTCGAGATCAGATAGCGGTATTCCAGTTGGCTTCATTGAAGCCAAGGATATCGGTGACAAAGATCTAGATGGTACAAAAAAGACAGGCAACAAAGAGCAATTTGATCGATACAAAGCTTCCTTAAGCAATTTGATTTTTACCGATTATTTGAGTTTTCATCTGTATCGTGATGGTATTTTTATAACCAAAATTGCCATCGGCGAGATCACAGATAAAGGCATAAAACCTTTGACTGAAAATTTTTCTACTTTTGAAAATCTAATAAAAGACTTTTGTACGCACATAGGTCAAACCATCAAAAGCAGCAAAAAACTGGCAGAAATGATGGCTGGAAAAGCCCGCTTACTTTCTGATGTGATAGGAAAGGCGCTGACAAGTGATGAAATCAAGGAAGAAAACAGTACGTTGAAAGAGCAAATGACTGCTTTCAAACAAATCTTGATCCACGATATCACACCAGAAGGATTCGCAGATGTATATGCCCAGACGATAGCGTATGGTATGTTTGCAGCGCGATTACACGATCCTACATTGCCTACTTTTAGCCGTCAAGAAGCTGCAGAACTCATCCCAAAATCAAATCCTTTTCTGCGCAAACTCTTTGGATACATTGCAGGTCCAGATATAGACGATCGTATCAAATGGATAGTAGATAGCTTGGTAGATATATTTTTGGCTTGCAATGTAGAAGAATTATTAAAGAACTATGGAAAGTCCACCAAGATGGAAGATCCGATCATCCATTTCTATGAAACATTCCTAAGTGAGTACGACCCGAAATTGCGTAAAGCGCGTGGTGTATGGTACACGCCTGCACCTGTTGTCAATTTTATAGTCCGTGCTGTGGATGACATCCTGAAAACAGAGTTTGATTTGCCACAAGGGCTGGCTGATAATAGCAAGACAAAAATAAAAGTAGATGTACAAGGCAAAAAAATAGAACAAGAAGTCCACAAAGTACAGATCCTAGATCCAGCGACAGGCACAGGTACTTTTCTTGCCGAGACTATAAAACATATTTATAAAAAGTTTGAAGGGCAAAAAGGAATTTGGAGCAATTATGTGGAGACACATCTTTTGCCTCGCCTCAATGGTTTTGAGTTGTTGATGGCAAGTTATGCAATGGCACACCTGAAATTGGATTTACTTTTGACTGAAACAGGTTACAAACCAACCACCAACCAACGATTCAGAGTTTATCTGACCAACAGTCTGGAAGAATACCACCAAGATACAGGAACGCTCTTTGCCAATTGGCTGAGCACAGAAGCCAACGAAGCCAACCACATTAAACGTGATACACCCGTAATGTGTGTAATTGGGAATCCGCCGTATTCAGTAAGTAGTACAAATAAAGGAGAATGGATTCAAAATTTAATTAGCGACTACAAAAAAGACCTGAAAGAAAAGAAAATCAATCTTGACGATGACTACATTAAATTTATTCGTTACGGTCAGCACTTCATAGATAAAAATGGAAGTGGCATATTGGCTTATATTTCAAATAATAGCTTCATTGATGGAATTACACACCGCCAAATGCGTAAAACTATTCTAACGAGTTTTGACAAAGTTTATATTATTGATTTGCACGGCAGTGCTAAAAAGAATGAAACCGCACTTGATGGAAGTAAGGATGAAAATGTGTTTGATATTCAACAAGGTGTATCAATTAACATCCTAGTTAAAACAGGTAAGAAAAAGAAAAATGAGTTAGGGCAAGTTTTTCATTTTGATTTATTTGGAAATCGTGATTTCAAATATTCAACATTAAACGAGAATGATTTACTAAATATAAATTTTAAACAGCTTTCATATGAATTTCCTTATTACTTTTTTGTACCAAAACAATTAAGTGATAAAAAGTACGATAGTTGGTTTTCATTAAATGAAATATTTTTAAATGTAAATAATGGGGTTAAAACAGACCGTGATTCATTATTTATCGGGGAAAGAAAAATGGACATTGAAGGAAGATTTAAAACACTGCTTAGTGGTGAACTTTCTAAATCATTCATAGATGAGTATAGAGTAGTTGATTCAGGTAGTTTTAAAATAACAGAAAGAATAAAGGGCAAAAAATTTAATCCAGATTATATTAAAAACATACTCTATCGTCCATTTGATATTCGTTCCATTTATTACGACCCACAAATTGTTAGCCGTCCAGCACAAAAGGTAATGCAACATATGTTAAAGGAAAATATAGCATTACTTTGTTGCAGACAACAGAGTACATTTGATTTTCAACATATTCTTGTATGTAATGTCTTATCAGAAGTATGTACAGTTAGTTTACAAACCAAAGAAACAACATATACTTTTCCACTCTATCTTTACCCCGAAACCAACGGACAACTAACCATCGACCAAGCCACAGAAAGAACGCCAAATCTAAACTCAGAAATTGTAAATCAAATTGCGGAGAAATTAGGTTTAACTTTTACCAACGAAAAAGAAAGCAGCAAAGACACCTTTGCACCCATAGACATTTTAGATTACATCTATGCCGTGTTGCATTCGCCCACTTACCGAGAGCAATACAAAGAATTTCTAAAAATTGATTTTCCCAGAGTGCCTTATCCAAAAGATGCGGATACCTTTTGGCAATTGGTAAAATTGGGTGGAGCAATACGCCAAATTCATTTGTTAGAAAGTCCGGTTGTGGAGCAGTACATTACCCAATATCCCAAAGATGGAGATAATGTGGTGGGCAAACCACGTTTCGTTTCGACTTTGCTCAACGCGCGAGGTAAAGTGTACATCAACGATACCCAATATTTTGACAATGTTCCGCAAGTAGCTTGGGAGTTTTATATCGGTGGCTATCAACCGGCTCAAAAATGGCTAAAAGACCGTAAAGATCGTACTTTGGAGTTTGAAGATATTTTGCATTATCAAAAAATCATTGTGGCACTCACAGAGACAGATAGGTTGATGAAAGAGATTGATAAAATTGAGGTGGAATGAGCGAATTCTATTGTTTAGATATTGAATTTCCGGGCGTTGATTTTAGTTCTTATCATATAAATTGCCTTGTCCTAAATTAAGCTTTCACAAAAAAGTATAATATTGGATAATAAAAGTAAAGTCTTTGCAGAACAATAATCTGGTGCTTTTTGCTGTCTTTTTCTAATTTGTATCTGTATTCTGTATTCATCCCGAATTCATATTAAAGGTACAATAGTTTCTTTAAGAAATATATTGCTAACTGTTTGTTGTGTTGAAATTCAAATAGTCACGAATCAATATATTTCCAAATATTTGATATTCAACTTGTTGCGATTTAGTTAGATGTAATTCAGCAGTAAAGGTTTTGAAAAACCGTATACTGCGGATTTCGGTTCAACAAATTATATTTCGAGTACAGAACATCATACATTAGGCAGAAAACAACACCAAACAATGTCTTTTACTAAGGGCACAGTGCAAATGTAGAAGAATAAAAAACTAATCCGCAGCTTCCAAAAATAAATAAATTATAAGAAATCATTTGGAAATTCCATTATCAGCATTATATTTATAATATGTTTGACTCGATTATAAAGGATATAAAATATGAATTAAATAGGGGCAATATGGTCACAAAGATCATATTAATCAATATTTGTGTGTTTCTTGTTCTGCTTTTTTCCAAAGTTATAATAGTAGCTTTATCAGGTGCTGACGAGAGTGTGTACAATCACTTGATTTCATGGGTCACCTTGTCAGACATCAAGCATCTTGCATATCAACCCTGGTCCATTATCACCTATAGCTTAATCCATCCAAGTATTTGGCAAATACTATTTAACATGTTACTGTTATATTGGTTTGGGCAAATTGCCGGCGACCTCATCGGCGACCGCCGCATACTTCCAATATATACGTATGGAGCTATTTTGGGTGGTTTCCTTGCAGTCATTATCAGCTCACTTATTCCGGGATTTCAACCTGGGCATTTTATGATTATGGGTGCAACAGCGCCTGTAATGGCAATAATTGTAGCGGCAGCCACATTAGCTCCCGAGTATTCGATGAGGCTTGTTTTAATTGGCAATGTCAGAATAAAGTTTATCGCAATGGTTTTGATACTTTTCCAAATCCTCGGAATAGCGTCAAAGGTCGTCGCCGGTGGAGCATTGGCAGGATTGGGTGGTGCAGCAACCGGATTCCTGTTTATCATATTATTACGAAGAGGTATCGACCTATCGGCAATCTTTCATAGATACAACAGATCAAAACCCCTCATCAAAAGAAAACCCAATAAGAAATCGAAAATCGTCAGCATCTTTGATTCTGTCAAAAAATATGAATCTTCTTCCAACAGACAACCAAAAATCCCGAAAGAACAACAATTGGATAGCATCCTTGAAAAAATTAAAAAAAATGGGAAGAACAGCCTAAACCAAGATGAAATAGATTTTTTGGACAATATAAGTAAACAATAGATTGAAAGCTATCAGAACCATATTCATTATTACAAATATTCTGGCAGCTTTGCTCCTGGCTTTGTCTTATTTTTCACCCGTCATAAATCCGTACAAACACTGGATTTTCGGCCTTTTCGGCCTACTTTATCCCTTTTTTGTCTTCATAAATCTTTTCTATGTCATCTTTTGGGTTTTTAGAAAAAAATGGTGGTTTGTCCTATCCCTTTCCACATTATTATTGGGATGGAGCTCATTTAGTGGGATTATCGGATTAAAATTGCCTTCGACTGAGCACGATAATGACAAAACCATTCGAGTTATGTCATACAATATAAGGGCATTATCCAAACTAACCTCCTATCCAACTCGAAGCATCAAAGAAAATAGGGAAAAATTCGCTTTTTTTATGGAAGAAAATAAGCTCCCCCATGTCCTTTGTATCCAAGAAAGCACCAACCCTAACCTGAAATGGTTCAAGTCCACCCTCGCTTATCCTTATACTTGCAGATATCCCGGATACAATAGCAATACAGCCATTTTGAGTGTTTTTCCTATAGAGCAGAGTGGCAAAGTACCCTTTGATAAAGGGAATGGTGATTGCGTGTGGGCTGATATTAATTTTAATGGAACAATCATCCGCTTTTATAGCGCTCATCTTCATTCCAATACCATCAGTCTCCAAGCAGATACACTGGTGACACTCAACAAATTAGAAAAAGAAGAAACCTATAAAGGCATAAAGGGCATGTTTTTTAAATATAAAATGGCAACCCGAATCCGGTATCAACAAGCACTAAAAATAAAAAACCACGCCCATAGCTCACCCTATCCTGTTGTCCTTTGTGGGGACTTCAATGATACTCCTCAATCCTTCATCTACCACAAGTTATCGGAAGGCCTTAAAGATGCATTCAAAGAAAGAGGTATAGGGTTTGGTACAACTTGGGCAGGTAACCTCCCCGGATTAAAAATCGACTACATCTTAGTGGACCCATCTATTATGGTCTATAGCCACGATATCTATCGAAGGCAATTCTCCGACCATTATCCCGTTACAGCAACACTATTGTTTAAGAAATCCCAAAAATAATCGGCACTCGCATGTACACAACTACATTAGAAACATTGCCCACTCAACTGGAGGCATATCAAGAAGGTGTTTTACTTCTCATAGACAAACCGCTTGAATGGACTTCTTTTGATGTGGTCAACAGAATTAGGATAGCATTGTGCAAACATTTTGGAATAAAAAAATTGAAAGTTGGTCATGCCGGCACCCTTGACCCACTGGCTTCCGGTCTCCTCATACTATGTATTGGCAAATACACGAAGAATATTGATCTCATTCAAGCACAAGAAAAAATCTATACAGGTACAATCAAAATAGGCGCCACTACACCAACGTATGACATGGAAAGCGAAGTTGATCAGACCTTCCCGATTGATCATATCGACAAAGAAGCCATACAAAACGTAAAAAATAGGTTCTTAGGTTCAATCCTACAAATCCCCCCTATTTATAGCGCTATAAAAAAAGATGGCAAAAGGTCTTACGAATTGGCACGCCAAGGTATTGATCGCCAATTAGAAGCAAGACCCATTGAAATAAAAAATCTTACGCTCGATGATAGCCAATGGCCCGACTTAAACTTCGAAATAACATGTTCCAAAGGTACGTATATCCGGTCATTAGCCCATGACATAGGAAAAGCCCTCGGAAGCGGTGGTTATCTCACAACATTACGACGAACCGGAATCGGCAACTATTCGGTCGAAAATGCAATCAAATTAGATGATTTTTTATCAAAATACACTCAAAACAATCGCCAATCAACAGAAATATCAAGGCGAAAGTATTTAAAATCATGATGCACTAAATGCTGTTTGTTCTATTGCCAGAAATGGTCAAAATCGGTATTATTTTAATGTGTACTCAATATTTCATGGATTGGAAATATTTCTCGGATTGTACCCGAATTCCACTTAAAGGCAAAATGTTGTCTTTAAGAAATATATTGCTAACTGTTTGTTGTGCTGAAGTTCAAATAGTCACGAATCAATATGTTTACAAGTATTTGATATTCATCTTGTTGTGATTTAGTTAGATGTAATTCAGCAGTATAGGTTTTGAAAAACCGTGAAATGCTGATTATGAGGGTTAATCCCGATGTACGAATCGTTTCAATGGTTTACAGA
>CALFYH010000194.1 GCA_937952155.1 uncultured Saprospiraceae bacterium | reverse complement strand
CGGAATTGGTGATCCACCCTTGACTGCCATGGCTGTGGCTACACATACAAAATAATTGATCACAATGGCTTGCAGATTGTCGATATTATACCGATGGAAGAGTTTGAATATTACGCCTATAAAAGCATTAAGTATAATACAAGCTATGAGAATGCCCATTGTTTATTTTTTATTTTTTCTGTAAAAGAAGCAAAGATTTGGGATGATTCACAAACGAAATGGTTTCAGGAGCTTCAAAGCCTTCGCCATCTACATGGAAATATCCCTTGGTTTTATTGGTTATACTTATTTTATTGGTCTTGAAATATTCCACCAATGGACTTTTATGAAAGCTTTTGTTTAACATCCGTGGTACTAAGAGAAAGTACTTGAAAATTTTGGTTTTTTTAACTAGTAGAATATCAAATGCACCATCATCTAAATGTGCTTCAGGAGCCACCGCAAAATCATAACCATACACTGAGCCGTTTGCAATGACTGCCATTGCATATTCTCCTTCCCAAGTTTTATCATCGGTCTGGATGACAAGTTGTAAGAATTTAAACCCAGTGCTTTCTTTTAAGGTATTGATGAAGTATGGATAAAATCCCCTTTTAGTATTTAATTTTGTTTTATATGCTACAGTTGCATCAAGGCCTAGTCCTGCAATATTTACAAAAAAATAATCATTGGCACTACCAGTATCGATTGCAGTCAAATGCATCTGGTTGATGATTTTAATAGCAGATATAACATCTCTTTTAATACCCAAATGGTAAGAAAATCCATTACCTGATCCAAAAGGTACAATACCTAAAGCTGTATTTGTATGGACAAGACCTTTGGCAACTTCGTTGATGGTACCATCGCCACCAACAGCTATTACAGCATAAAGCCCATTAGATGCAGCATCAGATGCAATGGAAGTTGCATGACCTGGATATTCTGTGTATTGAATGTCGTATTCAAATAGAGAGTGATCAAGATGTGTATCAATGGTTTTTTTGAGATTTTCTTTTGAATTGGCACCCGAAAATGGATTTGTAACGAAAAGTATTTTTTTCTTACTTGCTGACTGAACCATTACTGCTTTTTTCAAATCCATTTATTAGCCAAATACCAATTAGCTGTCTCATTTACACCTTCTTCGAGTGTATATTTTATTGTATAATTTAACTCCGTAGCAATTTTAGATCCATCACAATTCCAGTATCTAGCTTCCAATTCATGAACTTTATCCGTATTGAGGATAGAATATTCACCAACCAGTTTTGAAAAATTCTCCATGATGAATGTTATAACCTTTACAAAAAATAGTGGCACTTTGATATTCAGTGTCTTTTTATTTAATGTTTGTTTGATAATTCGTACAAAATGATCAGAACTATACAGTGATCCATCATTTACAAAATAAGCGGCTTTTGTATAAGGCGATAGGGTAGCCTTGAGAATGACTGCTGCTAGGTCTTTGATAAAAATAAGAGTTAAATATTGAGTTTTAAGGCCTGGTTGTAGATTTATTCTATTCGTTATCATCTGAAATACACTCAAAAATTCCTTGTCTTTTGGACCATATACCGCTGTAGGACGAATGATGATATAAGGCAATTGTGTTTTTTCTTTGAGATACTGCTCCGCTGCCAATTTACTTCTACCATATTCAGTAACAGGTTTCGGTACAGAATCTTCAGTGATGGTTTTGTTTGACAGATGATCAGCTGGGCCAAATGCTGCCAGACTACTTATATAAACAAACTTTTTTAGTGTAATACCAGATTTTTGAATTGCATTTGTGAGTTTTACAAGCAAGTTGACATTTACTTCGTGAAATTGATTTCTATCAGGGGATTTTGTAATGCCTGCATTATGGATGATATAATGGAATTTATGGTTTTGCAATAGATCGACCAACAATTGTTCATCATCAAAGTCCATATAAATGATTTGCAATTTTTTTTCTTTTAAAGAAGCGTGATTGCTCTCTTTACGAACTCCTGCAAATACTTCTAAACCCTGACTAATGGCTTCATCTACCAAGTACCCACCAATAAATCCATTTGCCCCAGTTATAAGGATCTTTTCTTGCATTACTGTCTATACTGGCATTTTGTATAAACGATAAGTCTTGTATCGTTCACCATTAAGGTGTTCAGCAGCAGCCTTCATAGGTTCATTGTTTTCTAATACCCAAGACGCTTCTCCACCTACAAGTCCACGCCGTTTGGTCTCTTGTATATTTTTTGCGAAAAAGACCGCTTCTATACCCATTTTTCGATATTGTTCTACAACGCCCAAAGCCAAAACACGAACCGTTTTTGTTTTCTTTTTACCAAAAAGTAATCTGAATATTCCGAAAGGAAACAATCGACCTCTTTTGTTTTTTATTAGAATTTCATTGATATTGGGTAAGGTAATCCCAAATCCGATAGGTACTCCATCTTTCTCTGCGATGTATGCAAAAGCTGGATCAAGTAACATCTTCAAATCATTTTTGAGATATTCAAACTCATCATCAGTAAAAGGCACAAAGCCCCAGTTTTCTTCCCATGCATCATTGTACACTTTCTGAATCCTTTTTGCCTCGTTGTTGATGTCTTTTACATTTACATTTCTGATGGTTATACCTTTAGATTTTAATCGGGTCTCTACAGCATCAGCGATTCTTATTGATTTTTCAGATGCCTTATCTCCATATATCATGTATGCATACAAATCCATTTCTTTTTTCAGCCCATAATGTTGAATAAGCTGATCATAATATGGTTTATTGTAAGTCATCATTATTTTGGGTGGCTCATGAAATCCTTCTACCAAAGTTCCTGCCGTTTCATTAGTCGTGAAATTGGTCGGTCCCATTAGGTATTCGTTGCCATTTTCTAAAGCGAATTGTTTGGCTTTATCTAGCAATGCATTTACAACTTCTTGGTCTTGTGCAAAATCAAAAAATCCAAAAAATCCAACTTTGCAATTATGATGCTTATTATAATTTGAATTCTGAATTGCGGCAATCCTTCCAACATTCTTACCATTTTTTACAGCCAAATAATATTTTACCTTTCCATACTTGTGAAAAGGATATTTAGCCGGATTCATCATATCCTTTTGACCAATAAATATCTCTGGTACATAATTAGGATCGCCATTGTACAAATCATGCGGAAAATTGATAAAATCAGCGATTCCATTGTCAAAACTTACTTCCCTGATTGTAACTGCCATTTTATTGTTGGTTTTTTGTAATCATTATTCTTAATGGTTTAGACTTGGTGATATTCAATTATGCACCGTTGATTCTTGCTGGTCAAATACACCTATTTCTGAAGCTATTTGTGATAAAATGGCTACTGACTGATCGATTTGGTCTTTAGTATGTGTTGCCATTAGAGAATATCTGATCAATGACGATGTACTTGGTACTGCTGGAGAGACCACAGGATTTACAAAAATGCCTCTTTCAAGAGCTATCTTTGTCAATTGGAACGTTTTAAAATCATCTCTGATCAAGATAGGTATGATTGGCGTAACCGAATGCCCTGTATCAAATCCTGCTTTTTTGAGTGCTGCCATAGCATAATGTGTATTGTCCCAAAGATTTTGAATTCTTTCAGGTTCTTTTTGAATAAGATCAACTGCCGCTATAACGCTAGCAGCATTTGCTGGTGCGATACTTGCACTAAATATTAGTGATCGGGCATTGTGCTTGAGGTAATTTATTGTATCTAAATCTGCTGCAATAAATCCGCCGATTGAGGCAAGAGACTTACTAAAAGTACCCATAATAAGGTCCACCTTATCTGTGAGCCCAAAATGACTAGCTGTTCCACTACCATTTTTACCCAATACACCCAAGCCGTGCGCATCATCTACCATTATAGATGCATTATATTTTTCAGCCAGTTCTACTATTTGCGGTAGTTTGGCAATGTCGCCTTCCATACTGAATACACCGTCAATTGCTATTAACTTTATCTTGTCATATTCACATCTTGATAGCACTTTTTCTAATGCGTCCATGTCATTGTGAGCATATTTCATTGTTTTTGCAAAGGACAATCTAGCGCCATCAATGATACACGCGTGATCCAAATCATCCATAATAATGTAATCGTGCCTACCTGGTATGGATGATATGACACCCAAGTTTACTTGAAAACCAGTACTGAAAACAAGTGCACCAGGTTTTCCAACATAATTTGCCAATTTTTCTTCCAATTCCAAATGTATATCCAAAGTACCATTCAAAAACCTTGAGCCTGCACAACCAGATCCGTATTTCTCAATAGCTTTGATAGAAGCTTCTTTAAGAACTGGGTGATTTGTAAGTCCGAGGTAGCTATTGGATCCAAACATTAATATATCTTTACCATCGATTTTAACAACGGTATCTTGCTCTGATTCAATAGTTCTGAAAAAAGGATATAGTCCCATTCCCTGCAATTGTTGGGGCAGATTATAAGCTGACATCTTTTGTTTGAATGGAGACATGTTGTGTTGACTTGTTGACATAAATTATAAAATATTAACAATTAGAAGCTGATACAATTCGCAAATATCGTTACAAACTTTGGTTTTGCCCGAATCTAAGCTTGGATTTTTTTTGAAAATATTTTTAAACTGCTAAAATGAATTATTAAAGTGAGTAGTTGGCTTTAACATTTTTAACTACCTTTGACCCATATTTTTGATTTTAAATATAATAAAATACATTTTGAAAAGAGTATTAATAACTGGCGCAGCTGGTTTTATTGGTTCACATTTGTGTGATCGTTTTATCAAGGAAGGATTCCATGTCATTGGTATGGATAATTTGATAACTGGAAATATTGCCAATATAGAGCACTTGTTTCCATTGAAAAATTTTGAATATTATCATCATGATGTATCCAAATTTGTCCATGTTCCAGGTCAGGTAGATTACATTTTGCATTTTGCATCGCCTGCTAGCCCAATTGATTATTTGAAAATGCCAATTCAAACTTTGAAAGTTGGTTCACTTGGTACTCATAATCTCTTAGGGCTTGCCAAATCAAAAAATGCAAGAATCCTTATTGCTTCTACCTCAGAAGTTTATGGTGACCCATTGGTACACCCACAACAAGAAGATTATTGGGGCAATGTAAACCCAATCGGGCCACGTGGAGTGTATGATGAAGCTAAACGTTTTCAAGAAGCAATCACGATGGCCTATCACACATATCATGGATTAGAAACAAGGATAGTCCGTATTTTTAATACTTATGGGCCTAGAATGCGAGTTGAAGATGGACGAGTACTACCAGCTTTTTTCTCGCAAGCTATAAGAGGAGAAGGGCTCACAGTCTTTGGTGAAGGTAATCAGACGCGTTCATTTTGTTATGTCGATGACTTGGTCGAAGGTATCTACAGATTACTACTTAGCGATTACCACATGCCAGTCAATGTTGGAAATCCATCAGAGATAACCATTATGCAATTTGCAAATGAAGTTTTGGCATTGGTCAATAATCCAAAAGCACATATCATATACAATCCTTTGCCTATAGATGATCCTAAACAAAGGCAACCTGATATCACAAGGGCTAAAAATATCTTAGGATGGACTCCGAAAGTAGATCGAGCCGAAGGGTTAAGACGAACGTATGAATACTTCAAAACTGTTGTAAGACCCAATTAAAGTTGGTTTATCGTTGTGTCTGACGATGAGTTGGAATCTTTAGGATTATGGAAGTTTCCAACTAAATTCAAAGAGTATTGAACTTATAACCCATCTGAAGATCTTGTCTTCTCAAAATCTTCCGCGATTTTATCTGACATACCTATGACTGAGTTTTCTTCGTGACTAACAGGTCTTCCATCCTTTAAGTGGATTACATTTAAATTATTGGTTATCATATCGATCATCACAAAAAACTTGTTTTCACGACAAGCATTTGCCTTACATCCTACGAAATATAAAATTTCGCCATCTTTCATAATGGGTGTTTCTTGATTCCAATCAGATTTAAATTCAGTATAATTTTCACCCATCAATTTTTCAAATCTTTTCGTAAAGTCATATTTGTCAAATATTTGGACTTCAGAAGGTTTTTTACCAACAAATGTTGTCAAGGATTTAATGCCGTCGCCTGAAGGTGTTTGCGGTATTTCTGCGCTAGCAGGAGCAGCCGTCACTTCTGTGGTAGTTGCCACTTTATTTTCTTTTTTTGAAGAACAAGAAATAAAAAAGATGAATGTTAAAAATGTGAAAAACTTAATATTCATGATTAAATTAATTTTATTTATTAAAACAACGGCAAAATTAATTATTATTTCAATCTGATTTCTATTAGTTTTGCCATTATTTCCATTACTTAAACCTGAGATATGCATAAGTCTTTGATATTCTTCATATTTATTTTATTTTTTTCTCACATTACAATCGCTCAATCAACAGAGCCGACAGATCCAAAAGCAACAGAAGACTGGTCCAGACGTCCAGCTATATTACAAGGATTAAAATCACCAGGTGAAATACCAGCAGATGCTATTAT
>CALFYH010000193.1 GCA_937952155.1 uncultured Saprospiraceae bacterium | reverse complement strand
CCAACTGTGTATAAAGTGTAGAATTGGTCTCCATCCATCCACTGATGTAGAGTGTATCTTCGTTTGGATTTATCCCCGCAAAATTGGCTGCAGCCATTACAAAATACAACACATCATTACCATTTTTGAAGTCTATTGCATTATACAAATGCAATTTATCATTCTTCTGCACATAGATGAAGACTGTTTTTTCATTGGGATGGATATGGATCATTGGCTGTGACAAGCCTACAAAATAAGCGGCCAATAAAAATGGAAAACTACATACTGAGTAACCATTTTCACCAAATAAGTTTATCAACAATTGTTGCTGGTGTGGATTGATGCCATAATAATTATAGATGGATTGCCCAGGCAATTTGTCGATCTTGTGTATGTCGAGTTCTAATCCTGGCATGGTATCAAAAAGTGCCATATCGTATGAATCTGCCTGATGCATATCGCCTGACATGATGACGACAGATACCATGGTATAGCGGTGTTGCAATGCAGGATCAGACACTATCGGGCTGATGGATGCATCATCACTAAATCGGATGCCTGTGTATGACTTGTGACAAACGAGCAATCCGTCAACATCAAATACACTATAAAAAAAACTGTCTGCCATGAGCACGACAGACAGTTTGTGAGCGATTATATTGTTTGAATAATCAAAATCTCTTTGATACATAGTGAGATTTACCAGTTACCATTAGTATTTGGTGAATTCATATCTCCAAATTGTATCATTTTTTCAGGATCGTAAAACTTATCGTACTTTTTATAAGTAGGATTGGCAAATTCACCCATGAATTCTTTATATTTGGTACCTACTCTTACTACATTGACCAAAGATCCATTGTGGGTAAGTGTATCTGCATCGATCTCGAATGTCTTGCCACCTGCAAAAGGAATATATCTCAATGAATCAACATTCACTGACTGTTTCAAAAGAGAAAAAAGACTGTCTTTTGCTGGCGTGTAGGAAATGGTCTTAACAAATTTATCTTGATTGGTTGGATCATTTGGATCGGCTTCAAGCTTTGCAATTTCAATTTTCTGGTTGTTGATAACTGCAGATAACGAATCGAAGCTAGAAGCATATTCGCCTGTAACCATTCTGTAAACATCTTGTGCAACTTGGATTTTTTTAAGCACAGCCACGACAGCATCTTTACGCTTGTCGCGTTCAGCATGAAAAGCGATAGGCTCTCTTATGGATGAGTATAACCAATAAGTAAGAATCAGGGTGATTAGAATCAAAACCAGATTTATTACCTTTCTCATAAATGTTTCGTTTTAGATTATTGAGTAATGAAATAGAAAATTGTTGGTTCAATATATTAATAATGATGCACAAAATACTACTTTTGGCGTATCGTTTGCAAAATTATTTATTTTTTTGAATTCACTTACAAATATTGACATAAACTTGATAAAAAAAAATATTTATATCCTCGCCATAGAATCATCATGCGATGATACAGGTGCTGCTGTAATCTGTGACGGTGTGGTAATATCCAATAAAATGGCTTGTCAGACGGTGCATAGCGAATATGGTGGCGTCATTCCTGAATTGGCTAGCAGACAACATTTGCTCCACATCATACCTGTGGTAGATTCTGCGCTGAAGGCGGCAAATATCGACAAAAACGATCTTTCGGCTATTGCTTTTACTCGCGGTCCGGGACTACTTGGTAGTTTGATCGTCGGTGTTTCTATGGCCAAATCATTGGCTATGACTTTAGATTTGCCCATGATCGAAGTCCATCACATGCACGCTCATATACTTGCACATTTTGCAGATGAACCTAAACCTGAGTTTCCATTTCTATGTCTGACGGTTTCAGGCGGACATACTCAAATCGTACGTGTTGATGACTATACGGAAATGACAGTCTTAGGTACAACCTTGGATGATGCGGCTGGCGAAGCATTTGATAAAGCTGGAAAGATGTTGGGTCTCGAATATCCAGCTGGTCCGATTATCGACAAATTGGCCAAAGAAGGCAAGCCTATTTTTGAATTTCCAGAGCCACAAGTAGGTGAGTTGAATTTTAGCTTTAGCGGATTGAAAACTTCGATTTTGTATTTTCTACAAAAAGAGATGGCAGCCAATCCAAATTTCATCAAGGAAAATCTTTCTGACTTGTGTGCATCAATACAAGCATCTATCGTAAGTATATTGATGAAAAAACTCGCACGGGCGTCCACAATTACTGGTATTAAAAATATAGGCATTGCTGGTGGTGTATCAGCCAATAGCGGATTAAGATCTGCATTAGAGTCCGAGGGCAAAGCCAAAAAATGGAAAACCTTTATTCCCGCTTTTGAATATTGTACAGACAATGCTGGTATGATAGGAATAGCAGCATATTATAAATACCTGAATCAAGATTTTACGGATCAGCACGTTACACCAGCACCAAGATTGGCCTTTTAAACAATTATCATATTTATATATATACATGTTACCAAAGGAATTCCTTACCTTTGTAGCGCAAAACTTGACTATGCAGCCAATCAGATGGGTAATTTTTATTTTTATTTGTTTTGCCAGTGTTTCATTTAGCTGGTATGATGCCAATCCTATTGGTAAGCCCATCGACAATCTAAATGGCGTAAATGTATATTTTAATGGCAAAGATTTTACCAATGTGGTTGGACGAAATGTTACACCCGATGGTTATAATTTGGGATTAAAATATCAATGTGTCGAATTTGTCAAGCGATACTACTACGAAGTGATGGATCACAAGATGCCCAATACCTATGGACATGCAAAAGATTATTTTGACAAATCACTAGGCGATAGAGGCTACAACAAGAAGCGTGGACTGATGCAATACCGAAATGTTAGGGTATATAGGCCGATGGTCAACGATTTACTGGTCTATGATGGCTATCAAGGTAATAGATTCGGTCATGTGGCGATCATCTCCAAAGTCTCTGATGATTATATCGAAATTGTTCAACAAAATATGGGACTTAGTACAAGAGTACAAATTCCATTGGTAAAATTTCAACAATATTGGACTATTGCAGATTACAATATCCTTGGTTGGCTGCGCAAAGAGTAAACATACTCAAAAGTCCAAAGCCATTTGGTTGAAATTACCAGATGTCATCAGCAAGATGTTATCCTTAGTTTTCGTGTTTAGATAAGTATGTAAAGCTGCTTCATCAGTAAAAACCTGAAGATTTGGATGACTAAAACACTCTTTTAGAAAATCATCGTCTAATGGAGGCATATTTTTCATTTTCAGTGTGTGTGCATTGTAAAAAATAATGGCTTCATCGGCAGGATCGAGGCTGCCTGAATATTGGGTGATGAAATCTTTGTTTAGACTTGAAAATGTGTGTAACTCCAGTACCGCAATCAGTCTTTTTGATCCAAACCAAGTTTTAAAAGATTCAGTAGTTGCCTTTACCTTGCTAGGTGCATGGGCAAAATCCAGATAAACGACACGGTCACCTGAGTCTGAAATCTTTTGCAATCGCTTATTCGCACCTATAAAATCACTTATAGCATCAAAAAATCTATCATCATCGATTCCCAAGCTATTGCATACGAGTTTTGCAGCGTTCATGTTTTGCAAATTGTGGTTTCCGATGATCGAAATAGGAAAGGATTTGCCTTTGTAGCTTACCTTTTTATCAGCGGTCAAAGGTAATGCCCCATAAGGAATAGTAGTTTTTCCTTTTAAGTTTGTAATTATTTCTACAAGGTTTTCATCGTTCTCATAGTAAATTAGCGTGCTTCCGTCAGGCATGGTATCCGCAAAGATTCGAAATTGATCTTTGTAATTCTCAAACGTAGGAAAAACATTGATATGGTCCCAAGCTATACCTGTGACAACGGCAATATGCGGTTTGTAATGGTGGATTTTGGGCACTCTGTCTATGGTACTACTCAGATATTCATCGCCTTCAATAACTATAAGTGGTGCGTCGGATAGCTTTACCATACGGTCGAATCCATTTAGCTGCGCACCAACCAAATAGTCAAAGTCCACGCCTAGATGGTTCAAAACATGTAAGACCATAGCTGTTGTCGTTGTTTTACCATGACTGCCAGCTATGACAATGCGTTTTTTGTTTTTCGAATGTTGATAGACAAATTCAGGATATGAATAGACCGTGATCCCAAGATCTTGCGCCTTTTTAAGCTCAGGATTGTCAGCCTTTGCGTGCATACCCAAGATAATAATGTCTGTTGCACCTGTTATTTTATCTGGAAACCAACCAAATTCTTTGGGTGCAATACCTGCTTTTTGGAGTCTAGATAATGATGGTTCATAGATTTCGTCATCAGAACCAGTGACAACGTGGCCTTGGGCGTGAAGATCTAATGCAATATTGTGCATAGCTGCTCCGCCTATGGCTATAAGATGGATGTGTTGTTTTGTCAAGGGAAAATACTTTCAAAACAGCAAAGATACGGCTTATTGTTTGGAATTTTTACTCAAAATTTTTAGAATAAAACACCAGCGCTGATAACCAATTGATTATTGTCAAGAATCCACTTGGGCTCAAGGTAGTAGGTATATTTGTCTGTAGGAAATCGAAAGGAAGCACCAAGTAGTAATGAATTATTTATCACATCTGTACTTGTAAAATTGATACCTGCCATTGGATTCAAGATTACTTCATCATTTACATTAAAAAGGTGATAATGAAGATCGAAGTCAAAAGACCAACTTGCTTTACTCGCTAAATAATAACAAACATCTGCATTCAAATCAAATTTTTCGCCGATGTCTTTTCCAACTTTAGCATTAAGTCCTATAGCTTTGAATTCATCATTGGAATTGAACTTCATGCCGCCACCATATATCCATTGGGCTTGCATATTGATACAAATAAAGAGAAAAATAAGCAGAACAAGATATTTCATGAGTTTAAAAATTTGGTGATTGACTGTATGCTTACAGCAACAAATATAAGTTTAATTTTGATTTATGCTAAAAGAAATGTTAAAATTATTTTGAAAGAAAATTGTATTCATGCCTTTTAATATTTTCTTTAAAGTGCTAATAATAGTTTAAGGAATGGATACTTCTAGGAGTACACAGTACAAAATGTTTAAAAATTGAAAAAAAAAAGTTATATATGAAGCAGCGAAATGTGTTAAATTAAAGTTAATATTGCAAGTAATTTGAAAATGGAGTATTTTCAGATTGTGAATGTATTTTTAATTTTTTTTCACAAAACAAATTTTAGCATGAAACAATTTTTATTATCTATTGCAATCATGTTGTTTGGAGTAGTTTACTCCGATGCGCAGAAAGTGGTTTCGGGCGTAGTGACAGATGATGCGGGTGTGCCACTTATTGGCGCGAATGTTTTGGCCAAGGAAGCTGCAGCTATTGGCACGATTACAGATGTGGATGGAAGCTACAAGCTGCAAATCCCAGAAAATGTTACGACACTTGTATTTAGTTATGCAGGTTATTCTACAAAAGAAATGGAAATCGGTTCCGCATCAGTGATGAATGTGACTCTTGCAGAAGGTAAAGTGTTGGAGGAAGTAGTAGTGACAGCTTTAGGAATTAAAAGAGACAAGAGCAACTTAGGTTATTCCGTTGGTCAAATTAATTCTGAAGAACTTGCTATTGGAAAAACCACCAATGTAACAAATGCGCTTGTAGGTAAAGTTGCAGGTATTAGAGTTTCTGGATCCGGAGGTTCATTTACAGGCTCAAGTGTGATTGTTAGAGGGTTTACGACATTCTTAGGAAGCAACCAACCTTTGTATGTTGTAGACGGAATTCCTATAGATAATTCAGGTGGTGGCACTCCATTACAAGCAGGATCTTCTCTATCAAATAGGGCAATTGACTTGAATCAAGAGGATATTGAGAGCGTTAGTGTTTTGAAAGGAGCAGGTGCTACGACATTGTATGGTTCAAGAGGTGCATCTGGTGTAATTTTGATTACAACCAAAAAAGGTAGGAAAAATCAAAAGAACTCCATTACCTATTCAGCAAATTATGCTATTCAAGAAGTAAATCGATTACCTGACTACCAAAATACTTATGGTCAAGGAGTCGGTGGCAATTTTAATGCAACAGCGATTAGTTCTTGGGGACCAAAAATAGATGGTAGAAAGGTGACTTTGCCTTCAGATTATAGAGCTGCTGGTGTTGGTGATTCTGTTGCATTAACTGCGTATCCAAATAATGTGGCAGAACTATTTAGAAAAGGATATAATATGCAACATAATTTAAGTTTTCAAGGCGGAACAGAAAAATCAGCTTACAGACTTTCAGTAGGTTATCTTCAAGATCAAGGTATTTTTGATAATAATAAATTAAACAGATTTAATGTGGGGTTAAACGCATCACAAGACATTACTGAGAAACTGAATGCTGCTGTTTCTATTAATTATATTTCTAATAGTTCCAATCGTACTCTACAAGGAAATCAATTGTCTAATCCACTATTCAGGTCATGGTTTACGCCTCGAGATCGGAAGAGCGTCGTGTAGGGAAAGAGTGTCTTCGCCTGTGTAGAT
>CALFYH010000192.1 GCA_937952155.1 uncultured Saprospiraceae bacterium | reverse complement strand
AGTGGTCGGTGTGATAGAAGATTATCATTTTGAATCATTAAAAAACAATATTGAGCCCATAACATTGATGATCAATGGATTTCCTTATAGCTATCTTTTCATTAAAATCGCTGCTGAAAATGTAGATGCATCTTTAGCTTTGATAGAAAAAAGTTATAAAGAAATCGCTCCTAATTCGACGTATCTCGGCTCATTCCTAGACGAAAACAGAAATGAACAATATAGATCAGAACGAAGGTTTACAAAAATGTTTGTCTATGCTGCTACATTGGCTATCTTTTTATCATGCCTTGGTCTTTTTGCTATTGCCGTCATTAATATAAGACAAAGATTCAAAGAGATTGGTATTCGCAAAGTATTGGGTTCATCTACAACTAGTATAGTTTGGGAGTTGAGCAAAGATTTTCTAGTTTTAGTCTTTATTTCCATTTTCATAGCTTCACCATTTGCCTATTATTTTATGAATAAATGGTTAAGTGATTTTGCATATAGAATCGACATAGAATGGTGGTATTTTGGTGTAGCTGGAATATCAGCTATTTTGATCGCCTTTATTACGATCAGCTTTCACGCTATCAACGCAGCCCTAATGAATCCTGTCAAGTCCTTGAGGTCTGAGTAAACTTTTAGATTGTGCAATTAAGCTTTTAGCTTTTTATTCTTTTACTTAATCCATAATTTCTAATTCCTAAATCATGATATCCAACAATATAAAAATCGCCTGGAGAAATCTCATAAAAAACAAGACCTTTTCATTGATCAACATTACAGGGTTGGCAGTAGCCATTGGAGCCGCTATGCTTATGAGTATATGGATTCTGGATGAATATAATTGCGACAGATCCCATCAACATCGGGACACTATCTATGAAGTGTATAATCGCTTCAACTGGGATGGAAACATTTCATGTTGGAATGTAACCCCAAAACCTATGGCCAATGCATTGGTCAATGAATTCCCAGAGATAGACCAGACGGTACGAGTAAATTGGCCGACAGAAGGATTATTTACCAACCAAGATAAAAAAATTAAGGCTTTTTTCACTGTGGTTGATTCCAATTTTCTTGATGTCTTTACCTTTCCAATTGTATATGGAAATCTTAAGACATGTTTGAAAAGTGTCAATTCAGTTGTCATCACTCAGACCCTAGCCCAAAAGTTATTTGGTGACGTAAACCCAATTGACAAAACTATACAAATCGATCAGACACCCTACAGTATCAGTGCTGTTGTCAAAGATTATACAGACAAATCTAGATTTAAGTTTGACTGCTTAATGCCTTACACAGTAATGAAATCAAAAGGATGGGATGATGATAATTGGAGCAATAATTCTATTATGACCTATGCTATGTTGAAACCCAATATAGACATAGACAAACTACAAGATAAAGTCAAATCATTAAGAAAAAAATATGACAAAGATGGGCAGGCCATAGAAACTTTTCTTTATCCCATGTCGAGAGCAAGATTATATGGAAGATTTGAAAATGGTGTCGAATCAGGAGGCCGAATCACCATTGTCAAGATGTTGTCAATTATTTCAGCATTGATTTTGATCATTGCCAGTATCAATTTTATGAATCTAAGTACTGCAAGAAGCGATAAACGTGCTAAAGAAGTAGGCGTAAGAAAAGTAGCAGGAGCAACTAAGCAATCCTTAGTTATGCAGTTTCTATCAGAGTCAGTTATTACAGCTTTGGTTGCTTATATATTCGCAATTATACTTGACTGGATGTTTTTCCCATACTTCAATGAAATGGCAGGTAAAAGTCTAACATTCAGCATTTATTTAAAAGAGGTTTTAGGAGGTACACTTGTCTTCGCTATTTTTAATGGGCTGTTGGCAGGGTCATATCCTTCATGGGTTTTGTCAAGTTTTCAACCCGTAATGGTGCTTAAAGGGGCGATAACTATATCCAATGCTATGATTACACCACGCAAAGCTTTGATTTTCCTGCAATTTGCTTGCGCTACTGGATTGATCATTGCAACAGTCATCGTACATCAACAACTGAATTACGTTCAAGATCGCAATAGTGGATACAACAAAGACAAACTTGTCTATCACACTTTAGACGGAGATATGGAAAAAAATTATTCATTGATCAAAAAAGAATTGCTTGAGCGCAAAATAGCCCTATCTGTTACAAAAACAAGTGCACCGACCACAGAAGGATGGAGCAATACTGATGGTATGGGATGGAAAGGCAAACCTGAAAATGAACACACCATTGTAGATCGATTTTGTGCAGATGATCAGGTTGCTAAGACTCTTGGACTCAAACTGCTGGCATGACGGGATTTTGATTTGAAGACGTATAACACCGATTCATCTGCTATGATCATTAATATGTCTTTTGCCAAATTGATGCAAATCAAAAATCCACATGATGCCCTAGGCATGATAGTATCCGACAATGGAAGACAATGGAATATCATCGGCGTCATCGAGGATTTTATACTTCATAGCCCTTTTGGCACAACAAAACCACTGGCTATCGAAGGTGCACATGCGTGGTTTAATATTATTCATGTCAGGTATAGCCACAATAAACTCATGAAAGAGACATTGGCTGATGCCGAAAAGATCTTTGCGAAATACAATCCATTATACCCATTCAATTACAAATTTGTGAATAAAGAGTATGCTTTGAAGTTTTCTGATGCACAGCGAATTGCGAGTATTTCGGCATTTTTTGCTGGCCTTGCCATATTTATTTCGTGTTTAGGTTTATTTGCCTTGGTAAATTTTATGGCTAATAACCGCAAAAAAGAGTTGGCGATTAGGAAGATAAATGGTGCTGGCATGGGTCATTTATTATCCATCATCACTAAAGATTTTTTTAAGACTATTGCTTTAGCATATATGGTAGCCATACCAGTTACGTGGTATTATGTGCAGAAATGGTTAGAGACCTATACCTATAAGATTGATGTAAATTGGTCAGTTTTTGTATTGACAGCAGTGATCTTAATTGTGATGATCGTGATAACTGTATTTTACCTGTCGATCAGGGCCGCAATGGCCAATCCCGTTAATTCTTTGAGATCGGAATGAAAGAATAAATGAATAAAAGGTTTAGGCATTTATTTAAAGAATATCCCCATTACAATTTTATAAAGTAGTGTCCCAACAAAAATGCCAATGCCATATTTAAAAGTGTCCGTTTGATAAAATTTTTTTCTTCACTTTTTGAGGTATTTAATATTTAAATTTGTACGTAATGTGTTGATAATCCTGATATTATTTACCATACTTTCAGACTTCAAAGTTTACAAAATAGGGAAAGGTCTTTGATCAGATTCTCCATCCCAAAATGCAAATATTCTGAAAATTTCTCTTGGTCTCTTTCTCTAGATTCAAAAATCCCATCTTCTGAGTTTAGCTTTTCAGACCAGCTTCCTTTTAGACCAGGCTCGGTTTTATCAAAAGCTCTAAAAAATTTTCCTTGCATTTTATCCATAAGTTTTAATAAGTACCCTGAATTCTCCAAAGTTTCCAGTTCTTAAAAATTCTTTTGCTTTTATGGTTTCAACCATTTATTGACCCTTTTTTTTTGTAATTGAGCAGAACGGCTCGGCAATATGCGGCGTGATGACAATGAAAGCATGATCACCATCG
>CALFYH010000191.1 GCA_937952155.1 uncultured Saprospiraceae bacterium | reverse complement strand
AAGATACTTTTTCTGTGGCTGAAAAAGAAGTTATATCCAATAGCCTAAAACTTAAGGTCGTTCAAGAATATGACAAGATTGTCAATTTTGACCATCTCACTCCATTAGAATGGAATCAAATATACTTTGATTTTAATGCCACAGAAAATATCATGGAGATATGTTGGAAAGTGATAGAGGGTGCTGAGCAATATGATCTGGAGTGGGGCTTTATAGAGAGATATGACAATGGTTTAGCATTTACTAATCTACCATTGACTACATCCAACCATGACTTTAATCAAAATTCTACAAGGGTTACCATCACTCAAAATTGCTACAAGATGCCGATCGTTTATGAGCAAGGAGCCTTAGTATTTAGAGTGAGAGGGAGAGGAAAGGTATTGCCCGATCTAGAGCATACAGTGCTTGGTGTATGGTCTTGTGGCAAGTGGGCTAATAATTGCAATAATGATTATTCTGCGGTAAGTCCAAATTTCAACAATTGGCATCACAAGAAATGGTTTCTTGATGGACATGAAAAAGACAATAAAAACTGGCAAATTGTAACATCCTTTGCTGAAGAAGGAAAAAGAAAAGATGTGGTCAACTACATGGACGGTACGATGCGAACTCGACAGACAGTGACACTAAATAATAGCGACAATAATGTATTAGTGGCTGAAACATTGTATGATCATCAAGGAAGAGCAGCTGTACAAATTCTCCCTGTACCTATGCTTCACGATCCTGCTCTAAAGTTTAGAGAAAAATTTAATCGGAATATGGCCAATCAGGCTTATAGCAAGAGTGATTTTGATCTGGATGGTGTACCATGTGGAGGAGCAATTTCGCCGCTCAATAGTGCTACTGGTGCAGCCTATTATTACTCAACACAATTTTACACTAGTCTCACACCCCAAGAAAAAGAAAGTCATCTAGCCTACATTCCTGAGAGTTTTGGGTATCCAATGATTCAGACAGAATACACTCCTGATAACACTGGGAGAATCCAAAGGCAAGGCGGAGTAGGTTCAACCTTTCAATTAGAATCGGGTCATGAGACCAAGTATTATTACGGTACTCCAGCACAAGAACACCTAGATTATTTATTTGGCAGTAATGTTGGTGTAGCAAGCCATTATAAGAAAAACATGGTGATGGATCCTAATGGTCAGATCAGTGTAAGTTATCTAGATGCCAAGGGCAATACGATAGCTACAGCATTGGCTGGACAAGCGCCCGATAATTTAGAGCAACTTTCAAGCTATCAACCTTTTCCTATGACCATAGATTTATTGGCTTACAATCGCATAGACTCGATGAATTACAGCCTTGATGCCACCTATACTCACATTGTTACGGCTATGGGAGACCAAAATTTTTATTACGGTGTTACGGCAGAACAATTTACGGTGCCCGGATGCACACCTTCCAATGTTTGCTACGATTGTATCTACGATTTGGAGTTGCTTGTAGTGAGTAATGAATGTCCTGATACCTTTTATCATTTTACCAAGACTATTGGACAGTTTTTTACGTCTCCACCTGGCCCTGGTACATCTACAGGTGGTAGTGGAAATGCAAGATTAAATCCCTTAGTCAATGGACTTCAAATTGATATGTACGGCCTTGATACCGATTGTGCAAGTACAGTTCAATTTAATACCAACATGCTGCCACAAAACAATTCGTTTATGGTGCCGAACATGCCAGTAGGCTCTTACTCTGTCATCAAAAAACTAAAAGTCAATCAAGATGCTGCACAAGCTTATCTTGAGCATTATATCAATGACCCTAATAATGTGTGCACGGACATCCTAGAAGATCTGATCCAAGATGAACTTGATCTCATTGATGAAGGAGATTGTAATATAGAATGCGAAGATGTAGAAGGAAGTGCTGACCCTGATGATATTGAAATGGCAAATGAAGTCTGCGATACTTTATTATCCAATCCTTGCGACATTGCATTCGAGACTATGAAAGCTCACATGGCTCCCGGAGGCCAATATGCAGAATACGACCCGATCACATATTTTGCAGGGAATAAACCATTGTCGATCTTTAACACTTCATCATATCAACAACTGCCACAGTTGAAATATACAATGATGGATTTCGGCGGGATCACTACTATAAATGATGCGGGAGCAACAGTAAGTCCAAATCAGTTGTCAGTGCCAGAATTTGTACAGAATTTTGAACTAGAATGGTTAGATAAGATGGTACCCTATCACCCCGAATACTGCATGTATGAAAGGTGTAGAGATAAGCTATATGATGCCAATACCTACTTGAATCTCGTCTTGCAGACAGAGACTTTTGCAGAAGCAGTTGCAAATAATATGATATCTGATCCATTGCTACCTTTTGCTATACTCACCAATGATGTTTATTTTCAGGTAGGTCAAGAAGGATATGATAAATTGGTAGAAATGCAAGGCATGATGCAAGCCTACCCTAATGGACTATCTGGCCAACCTAGCATTTGGAATCTTGCTGCTGCTGCGGTTTTCTGTGGAGGTGGTGTATCGGATGTAGCATGTCTTGGTCTTATTGATTTAAGCTATGTGCAAGGTGCAACTCCTGAAGCAGCCAACCTATTTTGGGCATTTTATAAATCATTTTATATCACTCTACGAGAAAAAATCGAATATCAAAAAAGAGTGGCTTATGCCATGGATCCTGGCAATTGTTACAATGAATGCATCGGGCAAATAAACTTCAGTCCATTTAGAAATGAATTTGTAAAGTTTAATCCTACTCCACCGCCCATAGGCTTCATAGGAGAATATTATAATGATGAAGGTGGTGTGGACGGTATGGAGCCTTGTAATAGCGATATATTTTTTTATTTTCATGACAAGAAAAAAGCCTTCCCATCCCCTTACGATATGTTGCCCAATATGGATCTTGATTTTTGGGAAACGCCTACATGGCAATTGGCTCAAGCTGTCATGCCATCCATCCCAGAAAATCCATGTGATACCTGCTCATGTCCCCTAGAGTTCAGCAGGATGCTCAATATGCTACTGCTTGATTTATTTGCAGATCAATATGCGAATGGTACTGCTATCAATATGATCACCATGCCGATGGCACAATTGAAGGTCATGTTTCCAAAATTAAATGTAGGTGGCTCTAATGGTAATGTCACTTTTGCAGTAATCAACAATCAAATTGTTATCAATTTTGGTGAAGGTCATACTTCGTATCATAATTGTAAAATCAATACAGGATTAACTCTTGCTGAAGTGCTTGCTGTAGATTCTATTTCTGTTAGAGCATGTCCAACAATAACGAATACTAATTTTTATTACACCACTTACGACTGGATGGGCAATCCTAGCCCAAAGGAAATAAATGGTACTGTGGAAAACTGTACTTTCTCCTGCAAAGAAATTATACCAGAAAAAAAATGCGAAGCCTATAGCATAGCACAAGATGTTTTCAACTTTATCCAGACCTTACAAAATACCACTCCTATCACTACCTTACAGGCCACAAAGACCTATGACGTTGACCTTAATGCCATGTCTGCTTCACTAAGAGATAGCTTGTTTGCACATGGATGGACAGCTCAGGATACGCTTGTCAAGGTCATTACTTCAG
>CALFYH010000190.1 GCA_937952155.1 uncultured Saprospiraceae bacterium | reverse complement strand
CATAATCAAAAATAGGATTTGGATTATACATTATATCCCTTTTTAAATCTTCTTGTGTCATTTTCCTCATAATAAACATAAAATTTACAACAGACTCTTAAACCTTGGTCTCCTCGGTGTCACATTGCCCAATCGTTCCAGTTTTGCTTTCTCATAATCAGAGAAATTGCCTTCGAAAAACACAACTTGTGAGTCATCTTCGAACGCCAGAATATGGGTCGCCAATCTGTCTATAAACCATCTATCGTGCGAAATAACCAAAACGCAACCAGCAAAATTCTCTATGGCTTCTTCTAGTGCTCGGAGTGTGTTTACGTCTATATCATTGGTTGGCTCATCTAGGAGCAATACATTGCCGCCATCCTTGAGTGTCATAGCTAGATGAACTCTATTGCGCTCACCACCAGATAGGACACCTACCTTTTTTTGTTGGTCATATCCAGCTATGTTAAACTTGCTAAGATAAGCCCTTACATTGACTTGTGTCTTACCGACCATGATCAGCTCAAGGCCTTGACCGACGGCTTCCATTACTGTAAGGTCTGGCTTCAAGTCAGCGTGAGACTGATCTGCATAGCTCACATGTACAGTATCGCCCATCGTGATCTCTCCACTATCAGGTGACTCGATGCCCATGATCATGCGGAACAACGTGGATTTTCCTACACCATTCGGCCCGATAATACCTACAATGGCATTTTTAGGAATAGAGCATGTGAAATTATCGATCAAAACACGTTTTCCATATGCTTTGGTGACACCTTGGATGTCAATAACTTTATCGCCCAATCTATCTCCAGGTGGGATGAATAATTCGAGTTTGGCTTCTTTTTCTTTGGTTTCTTCATTTTGCAATTTGTCGTAGGCATTCAGACGGGCTTTTCCTTTGGCTTGTCGTCCTTTCGCACCCATGCGTACCCATTCCAATTCTCTTTCGAGTGTCTTGCGCCTTTTGGATTCTGTTTTTTCTTCCATGGCAAGCCTGTTTGCTTTCTGCTCTAGCCAAGAAGAATAATTTCCTTCCCAAGGAATGCCTTCGCCGCGATCCAACTCCAAGATCCAACCTGCTACATTATCCAAGAAATATCTATCGTGGGTGACGGCTATCACAGTACCAGGGAAATTCTTGAGATATTGCTCCAACCAATGTACCGACTCTGCATCCAAGTGGTTGGTCGGCTCGTCGAGCAATAAAATATCTGGCTGACTTAGTAGCAGTCGACACAATGCAACACGTCTTTTTTCACCACCAGAACAAACACTGATCATGGTATCACCTTCAGGGCATCGGAGTGATTCCATCGCTGTTTCGAGTTTGTGGTCTAGATTCCAAGCATCATAATGATCCATTTTTTCCATCAGCTCACCTTGCTTCTCTATGGCTTGCATCATGGCATCATCGTCTAGTGGCTCGCAAAGCAAGGTATTGACATCTTCATAGGCTTTGATCACATCTACGATGTGCTGTACACCTTCTTCTACGATTTGTTTTACGGTTTTATTTTCGTCAAGTGTTGGTTCTTGCTCTAGATATCCGATCTTATATTCTTTGTCAAAAGTAACTTTACCTTGAAAATTCTGGTCAATTCCTGCTATGATTTTCAATAAACTGGATTTTCCTGAGCCGTTAAGACCCAAAACGCCGATTTTGGCCCCATAAAAAAAGGATAGCCAAATATTTTTTAAAACTGTTTTTTGTGGTGGAAAAGTCTTGGTGACGCCTTCCATTGTAAATATGATAATGTGATCTGACATAATAATATCTCTTGTGATTTTTGAAATGCAAAGATACTAGAATATAGTTTGATTATTAGAATTGCTTTAGGCAATTATACAAAGCTTAGGTCACTTTTGATGATATTTTCAATATTCTATTTTCAAAACCAATGCACTAAATGGATTTAAAGCCATTATATTTTTTAAGTCTCCTGTATGGTTGAACTCGAAAATTTTATGGTATTTTTCTATTGGGTCAGGTAATTCGATCTCTATGGTTTCCGTATTGTTGTTAAAGATAATCAGATATTTACTTTCATTAGTAGTTCTGTAATATGCTAAGATATTTTTATTAGGTGCCAAGTCTGTCATTTGATAGCTACCATACACGAAGGTTCGGTCAGATTTACGTAGTTTGATAAGTGATTTATAAAATTCAAACATATTACGATCAAATTCAGGTTTTTCTTCATATTTGTAAGCAGAATATGGACATTGTGTCTCTATTTCAAATTCTATCTCCGGCCAAGTCAATGGTTTTCTGTTATCAGGGTCATCAGCCCCAACCATACCCATTTCATCACCATTCCAGATATGTGGCGCACCTACAAATGTAAACTGATGCAGTAGAAACAATTTAGTTCTATAATAGGTAATGATGCCTGGTTTTTGTGTCCTGTATTGATTGTCTTCTGGCGGTTTGTTTTTGAACTTGTATTTATTGATATTAAAAAATGAAGATAAAAGTCTTGGTGAATCATGGGATGATGCCAGATTCATCATAGCTTGCTGAGTAGCGGGCGGATATTTTAGGAAGATACTATCGGTCTGCCTTTTGAACTGGTCCAAGTTGAGTTTGTCATCGGGCTGCGCGAAGTATCCACGGGCTATTTTGAACCATTGATAGTGCATGACGGCATCAAAAACGTCACCTTTGACCCAAGGTGCAGGATCCATCAATTCGTCGGGCCAATTGGTCCACCAGTTTTCGCCTACAAGATAAAATTCAGGATTGATACTTCTTACAAACTTTCTGAAATCCCGCCAAAAACCTAAGGGTACATGCTCTGCTACATCCAATCGCATACCATCTATCCCATCTTGAAAATTACCATCACCATTCGGATCCATCCATCGCTTACACACAGCAAAGATATGTGCCTTAACTTCAGGATGCAAATTGCCTTCATAAGGATGGCCAAATACTTTGAAATCAGCATCTACTTTGCGCAATTCAGGTAGGTTTTTTATACCAAACCAGCCATCGTATTCGAATCTCGTCTGTCCACTTTTTTCATCTTGTATAAATCGTGCATGATACCAATCTTTGTAAGGAGATTTATCGAGATTTTTCTCTACGTCTTTGAATGCCCAAAAGTTATTCCCAGTATGATTCCACGAAAAATCTAGGATCACTTTTATGCCTTCCTGATGTAGGATTTTTACCAAATTCAGAAATTTTTTATCCGCACTTGTCCATTGCCATGTCTCTGGATTATTATGGTCTTCACTAGCCATGATCTTTAAATCTCCGATCGGGTCGTCTCCAAAGGTCACATCAATATGGTGGTAATGTCGGGCATCATACTTGTGCAATGAAGGTGCATCATTGATCGGATTGAAGTAGATGGCATTGATACCCAAATCCTTTAAGTAAGCAATTTTTTGTAATACGCCATCGAGATCGCCGCCATATCTACGCATCTGGATCGTACGATAGAAATCAAGCCCAGTTTTTTTTGCCCAAGGCTCTTGCTTATACCAATTGTGGCCCCAATCCGTCAAACTCCAATCATCGGGAAGTGGATCTATAAGGGCATTGTCACTAGTGATAGGTGTTGGATTATTAGCTTGATTCCCATTATAAAATCGCTCGACAAAGATCTGATACCAAATGGCCTCTCTAGCCCAAGCTGGTGGCTGATCGAATGGTAAATCAGATTGAGTTGTATTTATAACTTTTGGCATACATCCAGACATTAAAAGTATCCACAATAAGACGTGAAAACGAACAATCATACAGATCGATTAAGCCGTAAATATAGTAGAATTCGCCGCTTTGCCTATATGTAATGGGAAATAAAGTTTTATTTCTTTTTGAATAGATTTTTGAAAAACTTCTTTGTGGAAGATTCTCTACCGACTAGCACATACCGAAGACTAAAGCCTGAAGTGGTATAAAATCGTTGATTGGTATTATTGTTTCCGATGGTTACCAAAGGTAGATAATCTGTGGAAATACTTAATCTACCAATAGTAAATTCAGCCCCAAAAGTAAATGCTAAACCGGTGCTTGTATTTTGATTGGTAGTTTCAAAATTGTAGATTGTAAATTGGCGATGGTATATTCCAGCACCCATAAAAAAATTAAATCTCTTGGTGATTAAGGAATAATGTTGCTTAACGAGTGCTGAATACATCGTTTTTCCTGCAAATGTACCAGGCTGAATATTGAGTTCTACGGTATTCTTATTGGCTATTCTTTGAGCAAAGGAAATACCAAAATCATCACCGATACGGATACCCGCTAGGGTATTATATTTTTGGGCATGGGCATTTACCACAAGAAAGAAACATATCAGAAAGACTATATTTTTCAATTTTGTAAAGTATCAATTTGATAGTAAGACGTAAATTTCGCTCAAATATTACAAATTGGCCAAAAAAAATGATTTAAAAATAAAAATTGCTGCCTGAAAATTAATTCAGACAGCAATATATTATTTCCCAAAGTGTCATTTACATGCCACCTTTTCTTCCCATTCTTCTTTCTTTCATATTCGAAATGACTTTCTCTTTAAAATCTTTTTCTATTCTAAAGAGTTGGGCTATTTTTCTCGGCGGAATGGCAGACTTAAGCTTTTGAATATACTTTTTCTGAATATCAATTTCCTTAGATTTTGCGTCAAGCATCGCATACATCATATCTTCGGCTTCTTTGTCTGTCATATCTTTGTTTGGCTTTTTATCAACTGCAGCTCGAAGTTCGTCTATCTCATCTCGATAGCTATTGAATACAGGCCAAAATTTCTGAGATTCTGCTTCAGTCAGTTCCAATTCTGTGGTGATAAAGGCTACCTTCTGGGCCTTCAACTTGTCTTTCATCTGAGCTTTGCGATCACCATTTTGCGCAGTTGCAAAAAAGCTAGTAAAAAGCATAAAAAATAATAAAATGGTTTTTGCATTAAAATTTAAAGTGTTCATGGTTTGTACTTTTTAAATATATTAAGGAATAAAGTGTTTCTAAAATTCAAATTCAGAATTAAACATGGTTTCATCTGTAAAACTGTCTGGCAATTCTGTGACTCCAATATCTGCTACTGAAAGATCGGATTCTTCTACCAAACCATTTTCTATAAGCAATTCTATATCGCCATCTTCGATATTGTCCTGTAGATATAGATAATACATAGCATCCTCCGTACTGTTACTAGCTATAGGTGACAGCGAGGTAGTCGCATTGTTTTCGCTCCATCGATTTATCCCTATGAAGGCCAAAACTAATACTATGCTTGCTGCTGCCAGATATTTTACCACTGGTTTTTTATATAAGGGAATCACTTTTTGTTCATCCTGAACCAGCGAAACTATACGATCTTCTAACGAATCCATATATCCTGATGGAATACTAGGTTTTCGTTGATCTAGATGTAAAAAATTTAGCTGTCTTACTATTTGATCTTCTACATCTTCAAAATATCCTTCTGGCACAGATTTTCTGTTTGTTTTGGGCAAACGAGCCAAATTTGGTGCTAAGGATTCTAATTCTTCGCGAATATCGCTGTTATCGTGCTTTGTCATAATGATGATTTTATATGGTCTTCAATTTTTTTTGCTGCATGATGATAAGATGCTTTCAGCGCACCAACGGATGTGTCAGTAATGTCTGCAATATCCTGATAGGACATCTCATCATAATAGCGTAAATTAAAAACTAATTTTTGTTTTTCAGGAAGCAAACTTATGGCTTCATTGAGCTTGTTTAACACTAAATCGCCATCGGTTTCATCTTGTGCTCTCATATAAAAGACAGCGGTATTTTCGATTGATTCCTGATTGATATTTTTTTTATTTTTAAGAAAGTTGAGACACTCATTGGTTGCAATTCGATACAACCATGTATAAAGTGCTGCTTGTTGTTGAAATTGACTTAAATTTTTGATCACTTTAATAAAGGTATTCTGCAATACATCATCCGCATCTTCATGGTCATTTACCATTCGCCGGATATGCCAATACAATTTTTCCTTGTACTTGCTGACCAGCAACCTATATCCTTTGTTCTGTTCGCCAGCTTGGAGGATCAAATGCAAGATTTCATTATCTGTTATCGTGGTCATCGTTGATGTTTGTAGTATAATAGACTGTATTAATAAAAATAAGTTTAATCAAGATGAAAATTTATGCTAAAAATTATTATTGTATTGTATATTTGTGACGTACAATTTTAATGTATTCAAATGTTTCGATATGTCTTAGTGGCCTTCACCTTGGCTGCACTCTTTTCCTGTAAAAATGAAAATAAAGATTACGCTAAAGTCACCAATGATGCCACTGTCTATCACGGATCTGTGAAGGCCCTGACTGATGTGATAGTGCACGATATTTTTTCTCCACCTGTGGCAAGTCGCATATATTCCTATGCCAGTATAGCAGGATACGAAGGTGCGAGATATGGTGACAGCACGTATCGGTCATTGGCTGGTCAGATACCACATTTAGTTGGCCTTCCGACACCTGAGGCAAATAAAGAATATTGTTGGCCGATGGTTTCATCGCTTGCTTTTCTCCAAACTGGCAAAACACTGATTTTTTCAGAAGATACTTTACAAGCTTTTATCACTAAGACCTTGGATTTTTATAAAAATTCTGGAATGCCCGATGAAGTGTACGACAGATCTGCGGCTTTTGCTGGTGCAATATCCAAACATATCATCGCTTGGTCAGGCAAAGATAAATATAAGGAGTCTCGATCTTATCCTAAATACAGCCTACAAAAAGATCCGGCAACTTGGCAACCGACGCCACCAGGATATATGGATGGCATCGAGCCTTCTTGGAACAAAATCAGGACAATGGTCATGGATTCGGCTTCACAATTCAAACCTGTGCCGCCGCCTGTATTTAATGTCAAAGACAAAAATAGTCCTTTCTTCAAAGAAGTATTGGAGACCTATAATACCGTAAAAAATGCCGATGCCGAACAAACAGAAATTGCCAATTTTTGGGACTGTAATCCTTATAAACTTAATGTCACTGGCCATGTAATGCACGCGACAAAAAAAATATCTCCAGGTGGCCATTGGATCAATATAGTCGGCGTTGCAGGCAAAAAGAGTCAAGCAGATTATGTCAAAGCATCAGCTTCTTATGCCATGGTATCAATAGCCCTATTTGACGCTTTCGTCAGTTGCTGGGATGAAAAATACCGAAGTCTTCTCGTAAGACCCGAAACAGTGATCAACGAACAAATAGATCCTGAATGGTTGCCTATGTTGCAGACTCCACCGTTTCCAGAATATACAAGCGGTCATTCTGTAGCGTCATCAGCTGCATCTGTAGTGCTTACATCTATTTATGGCGATAAATTTGCCTATGATGATGATACAGAAGTTGAATTCGGTTTGCCGGTACGGAAATTTACATCTTTTGACCAAGCTGCGGCAGAAGCATCTATTTCAAGATTGTACGGTGGTATTCACTACCGATCTGCCATAGAAAATGGTATTACTCAAGGTAAATCTATTGGAAGTCTTGTAGTGAATAAAATCAAGTTGAAGGCAAATTAATAGGACGTAAATAAGAATTTTCAAACTTTTACCACTTATTCTTTCTGAAATATCCATACACAGGTAGTACAAGATAATAAATCATCAATGCTATATCAAGCAAAGGAAAAAATAACCATAGTTCACGGCCATTCAATCGCTTAAAAAAGTGGTATTGAAAAGCCATTTGGGTAAGCCATTTTACCGACAATATGGCAATACAACTTATCAAACTTATACTATTAGTTACCAAAGAAACTATCAAAATCAAATAAACCATCAATTGTACCATCGCAAACAGACCCAAAAAGAACTGAATTTTTGGTCGATAATGCACAGATGTAGTAATATGTCTTGATTTTTGGTGAAGGAAAGCTTTTAGATCATTTTTTGCATCAGAAAATACAGAGGCTTGATCATCCAAACATACAGCGGTGTTAGATCCATTAGCTGCATCCGAGATGAGCAGATCGTCATCGCCTGACGGCAAATGTTGGTGACTTGAAAAGCCATTTACAGCCAAGAAAAGTGATTTTTTGTATAAGAGATTTCTACCCACACCCATGTATGGTAATCCACTCTTGGCATAAGTCATATATTGCATAGCTGTCAAAATCGTCTCATATCTCGCAAAAGCATTGACCAATCCAGCTGTTTTGCGCAATGGACCATAACCAAGGACAATCTCCGTCTTTGGATCATCCAAGAGCTTCGTGACCATCGTTTTTATCCACAACTCGGACGAAGGCAGACAGTCTGCATCTGTAAACAATAAGGTGTCGTGTTTCGCATATGAGATGGCTTCTGACAAAGCAGCTTTTTTGCCTGGTAAGTCCAAGGTTGCCCGCAGGCGGATTAATTTTGGGTTATTAATGTGGCTCAGATAGGATTCAGATTCATCGCTACTAAAATCATTGATGGCTATGACTTCAAAATCAGGATACTTTTGGTCGAGTACGGCTTGTACAGTAGTGGCAATGTGTTGACCTGCGTTTTTATAAGCAACTATTACCGTTACAGGTGGTAATTTTTCATTGGTAATTTCGACAGGATGGATGCGGCGATTCGCAATATAAAACCACAACCAAAAAGCTGTGATGACCAGCAAAGAAAAAATCAAAATTAAATATAAAATCATTGATTTTGTGGCTGCATGATCAGATGAGATTTTTGTTGGATGCCTTTAAGGATGGATTTGACCAAGCCAGGACCTTCATACACTAAACCTGAATACACTTGCACTAACGATGCACCGGCTTCGAGTTTTTCTATGGCATCAGCAGCGCACGAAATGCCGCCGACACCTATGATCGTGATCTTACCTGCTGATTTTTGATGGATATATCGGATGATTTCGGTAGATCGGTCGGTGAGTGGTTTTCCGCTAAGTCCGCCGGCGCCGGTGGTGTCCGTATTGGTGGTAAGTTTGCTACGATCCAGCGTTGTATTGGTGGCGATGACGCCATGGATGCCCGAAGTTTGGACGATATCGATGATGTCATCCAACTGTGATGTAGTCAGATCAGGCGCGATTTTAAGTAAAATAGGTTTTGTGGCTGGTTTCAAGGCGTTACGAGCCATCAATGTTGTGAGTAGCTCCGTCAAGGGCGCTTTTTCTTGCAGTTCTCTCAGTCCTGGTGTATTGGGTGAGCTGACATTGACTACAAAATAATCTACATAATCATACAAGGCTTCGAAACAGATAAGGTAGTCATCCAGTGCATTTTCATTGGGAGTAACTTTGTTTTTGCCGATGTTGCCGCCTATGATAAGCTTCGTTTGGCTTCTTTTTTTTAGGTTTTCTACAAGTGCGCCTACGCCATCATTATTGAATCCCATGCGATTGATAAGTGCATTGTCTTGTGGCAGTCTGAATAATCTAGGTTTGTCATTGCCAGACTGGCCGACAGGCGTGACGGTGCCGATCTCAATAAACCCAAAGCCCAATACAGACATAGCGTCATAGTATTTGCCATCTTTATCAAATCCTGCTGCTAAACCCACTGGATTCGGGAAAGTAATACCCCAAAGCTCGCGACTGAGTCTCGTATCTTCGATGGTGTACAGTGTGCGAAATAACCATTTCATGCCCGGAATACCCAAAACAAATCGTAGCAAGGTAACCGTGATCTTGTGGGCAGTCTCAGGATCGAGTAAAAATAAGATGGGTTTTAGCAAGTAGCGATACACAAAGTTGGATTTTTGTTGGGTCAAAGGTACGCAGAATAGCTAGTTTCTTATCTTTTTCATTGTGGAAATCACTGGAAAATAGGGTAGTTGATATTTTTGCAATAAAATTTGTAAATTTTATTGTATTAGGAACAGTTGAGAAAATATTACTATGGAGATGAAAAAAAATGAATAAAAAAATCCAAGATATGATTTGGAAACAACCACATATAAGGTGGATAAATTTGGATATTTGTAAGTTTTGTTTTTCAAACAACATTAAATACTGATTATTAATGTAATTGTGAAAATATTATGATATAAATTAATATGTTAATATTTGAAGAATAATTTGGATTATTTAAAAATATAATTTATATTTGTTTAATATTTCTAAAAGAATAGCAAAAAAATGTACACATATTTCTGCAATTCTGGGAAAAATTTATATGGAAACATTATTTATTTTATAACTTATTAAATTTTTTTATTATGAAAATTTTCAGTAACTTGCAAACTTGCAAACTTTTATTTAGTCCATTATTAGCCATATTCATAAGTGTCTTGTTGCTTGGATCGTGTGCTAAAGATGAAAACACTACGTTAACTTCTACAGAAATGCGATCTGTATCATCAGGTTGTGATGGTACACCAATGGCAGCACCAAAAGTAACCCTTGAACCATCACCTCCAGGTTTATGTTGCTTTACTCTGCAATTCAGCCCTGTATATATTCCCAATTCTCCTTATCAAATAATTGGGTTGGATTCAAGCGGAAATTCATTAGCCTTAAAACCAAATGGAACTTGTACAGGTAATTTATCTTATCCAGGCTATACATTGACATGTTGCATAACATCATTAGCATCAAGTATTACGATTTCATTAAATCCAGGAGGACCTGGTGCCACATGTGTAGAGATAACTTTGCCATGTAATTAATTAACATAATATAGAGCTCAGCAGTAAAGAGCTGCTGGGCTATTTTTAATTTTCAATGTCAATATTATGAATTATATGAATATATTATACAGTTATTTGATATTTTTTGCCTTTTATGGATTAGGAAATAGCCAATGTGACTCCATTGTATTGCGAAATCAACTGGAAATCAATCAGTTTATTTCCACTTATGGAAAATGTACAGAGGTTAATCACTTGATAATAAAAGATGTAGATGCAGATATCACACAATTGGATAGTTTATATTCTCTTGAGCGAATTAATGGTGATTTAAGATTGAATTTTAGAAGTTCAAATGAAAATTTTAAAAATATTAATGGTTTAAAAAATTTAAAATATGTCAATTATCTAAATGGGAATTCCTACAAAGTCACGGGCCAGTTTTCAAATCTGGATACATTGTATTTTTTAGCGTTTAATGATATATTGTCTGAATTTACGCATGATGTATTTTCTTTTTTTCCAAATATAAAACATATAGAAGAACATTTATCGATATCAAATACCTTGGTTGAAGAGAATACACAGATGTTCACAACGGGATCAAATTTTGAATTAACAATTGGTTATAAAATGGATAGTACAAGCCTAAAAGTACTTTCCCAAAGGATTAAAAGAGAGCACCTTAAATCTTTGATGATTTTTCCAGCCGACGGTATTGATTTAAGACATTTAACAATTATAGATTCAGTAGAACATTTACATTTCGCTTATAATAAAAACTGTAATTTTACTAATATTGCTACAATAAGGAATCTAAAATCATTGACATTACAAAATGATTTAGGTAATAATGACTTTGGTGAAGGGCTGAAGTACATAGAAGACATTGATTACTTATTTTCACAAAATAACAAGTTTAAAATTGATTATGAAAAAATATTACCAATATTGAAGTCCATAAAAGATCAAGTGCTGATATCTTCACATGATTCGTTGTATAATTTGGGATTTTTGGAGAATGTATCACCTCCACAGGATTCGAACGAATATACAACAGTTAATATATCAAACAATAGGAGACTGAATGACTGCAATTCGTCATTTTTGTGTGAAGCGTTAAAAAGGTATCCCAATTCTGTCAACATCCAAAACAATGCAAGTAAATGTACCAAGGATGAAATTTTAAAATATTGTAAAATGGTAGACACAGATGAAGAAGTAGATGTACCTATCACGCTCTCACCAAATCCTGCCTACCACGAGATACAATTGTTGCATGCAGAGGGCAGTTTTGATTATGAAATAAAATCTATCAATGGTCGGCATTTGCTATCTGGTATCGTCCAAGACCATATAAATGTTATGGATTTACCACCGGGTATATATATCCTAAGTTTAAAAAGTCAAAACTCTGATGGATTAGTAATAAATAAAAGATTTGTAAAAATGTGATGGAATTTGTTTTGATGTGCTAGCCCTCTGCTGACGCGAGTCATGTTAAAGCGTGATAAATATGTAACTCGTGCTCTACTACTATCTTTGCATCATTTATCATGTCAAGACGAGTTTACAAGTAAAAATAGAAGCTCAAGTTAAAATTTCTGTAACAGGATGGAATATATTTTGTTTACTTTTGCTGTTGTAAGAAAGATAAGTAAATTTTTTATGTATAGCAGTTACGATCATAAGTTGGATTTATCTGGCTTGGCGCAGACTGAAACTTGTAATTAAGGTGTAAAGGCACAAGTTGCAAACTAGCGCCAGCAAAGGGTCTTGTTGCCAAAATTGATAAGTATTGAGCTCGTGCATAATTTTGTGTTTTGGAAAAATCGAATTTAATTTCATGGGAGTGTGTTAATTAATAATGATTCTATTTTCAAAATAAAT
>CALFYH010000189.1 GCA_937952155.1 uncultured Saprospiraceae bacterium | reverse complement strand
AGTTCAGACGTGTGCTCTTCCGATCTTGGCTTTCTGATCATTTCCTCATGGCTATGATCATGACCACAAAATTGTTGAATCTTCTTGAATTCTGGTTGGATTCCATATTCAATTATGTGAAAATTAGGTGCGTTTAGATTGTCCGGATATATGCTGATCATCTTACCCATGTAAAAAATGGTTGCAAAAAGACCATGATTACTTAATACCAAAGCTCCGTACACAGACAAGTTGCTGGTTGATTTCAAGTCGAAAGTCATTAGATTGGTATCATCATATTTCCCTTCATGGACATAGACATTGTTTTCTATTACTTCGAATGATTCATTTTTTCCATTCACAGGCAATTCTATAACAAAAGCTGACCTTTTGTGAGAATTTGCAGTTTTTAAATGCTGTATATAATCGATTTTTGCTCGTTCAACCTTTGAATCTAATTTTTCTTTGGTAGCTTGGAACGGAATTAACGTGTTTTGACCAAAAAGTTGGAAACTAATAAAAAACAATACAAGACAATAAGTAGCTTGCCGCATGACATACTAATTTTGGTGATTAAATGTAATTTACGGCTTAAAAGTAGTTTAAATTTGACGAATAAAAAAATATTACGTGTCAAATTATATTGCAAAGAGTAACTAAAGATGCTGATAGTAAATAAATTGATATTTTATCAAGTGAGAATATAGAAATCATTAGTTTCTAATATGAAAAAAACAATTGGCATTAGCTAAAATAGAAAGAGCCATCAAAATTTTAATGACGGCTCTTTCTTATATATTTATAGGATAATTACAAATACTTTTGCACTTGTGATTCTAAGTCGTTTCTAGGATTGATTGCAACAATTTTTCCATCTCTTCCTACAAGAAATGTTTGTGGGATACTTCTTACACCATATTCACCAGCAGGAGCACATTCCCACTTTTTAAGATCTGAAACGTGTCCATCCCAAGTCAATTTGTCTTGCTCTATAGCACCAATCCATCTTTGTTTTGAAGCAGCCATTTGTTCATTTAATTGCGCAGGATCTGTAAATCTTTCTGCAGTACGACTATCAATTCCATCCAAAGATACACTGAAAACATCAAAACCTTTTGATTTATATTTATGGTAAACTTCTACTACATGCGGATTTGCTTTACGACATGGCCCGCACCAAGAAGCCCAAAAGTCTATCAAAACCACTTTCCCTTTATAGTCACTGAGTTTTCTTACCTTTCCACTAGGATCTGGCAATGAAATTTCAGGTGCAGGTTCGCCTACTTTTATTTTTGCACCAGCATTTTGAGCCATCATTTGCTGATCCAATTGAACTAAGATACCAGCGTATTCTTTTGTAAGGGCCAGATCTGGGTAACTTGTATTCATTTTTGCTGAAACTTGTTTGTGTAAGTCAACAAACTCAGGTCTTAATGTAAATAATCTCATTGCAATTTGAAAACCGACAAGTGGATCAGCTGTTTGACTAGTGTAAGTCGTCAAAGTAGGGACATCCATTTTTTGGTCTATATAACTTCTTACAGTTTTTAAATATTCCTCTGACAATTTAGAACCTGTAACTGTATAATTGAAATCATTTAACCCATTGAGATTACCATCAAATTTCACTTCTTTTTCACTTCCATCCATAATCAAATCCGCAGCTTGTTGTCCTACACGCAATCTGTAAATACCTTTTTTTACGCCATCAGGAAACTTAAGTTTGAATTTGCCATCCTTGTCTGCTTGCTCCTGAAGTACTAAAGCTGGTTGCTTCGTTATGGATAATTCATCCAAATAAACAGTCATGTTTTCGGCTCCAGGAACAGAACCCGAAATTACAGTTCCTTTAATTACATTGCATGAAGTCGCCAAAATTAGTGGCAAAAACAGCAGATAAAATTTTTGTAAAAATGCCAATGTTTTCATTATAAAAAATACAATTTTAAGTTAATACAGATTAAAATAATATAAAATAAGGTGTTCTCCTTAATTTGATGCAAATGTACTGAATAAAACATTACGAAATTTAGCTTGTTGCAAACTGAAAGAGAGATATCTCACTCTTTAGGAAATTATTAACAAAAAAGGACTTGTAAGATCATCTGTCCTACAAATCCTTTATATTTTTAAATAGAATTTAATGTAATTGCTATAATTCTATTTGTATTATTGCTTTATAATTTTTTTATATTGAATAACTTTCCCTTGTCTAAATTCCACAAAATAAAGTCCTGATGGTACATTCCATTCGATGGATTGATCATTTATAGTAAAGGCAACAGACTTACCAGAAACATCTTTTATATCCAAAATATTAACATCTTTTCCGATCCAAGAAAATGAATTGTTCGCTGGATTAGGCGTAATGGTCACAGAGTTGTCATCTACTTTTGCTCGTTGCTGAAGTCCTTTGGTCTGGTAGTCCTGTAAAAGAATTTTAGACTCATTATCCAAAGCTGGTATTTCCGTAACTGTGCCTTGTTGGAGTTTTAGGGTAAATACAGGTTTATCAGCCGCCACTTCAATCTCAGTTGGTACAATAAATCTTAGCTTGCCTTTTTCATCAAGGAATGTATTGTTTGGATTTACACTAAAATATGGTGATGTAATTTCATACGAAGAAATGTCTTTAGGCAACTCAAGTGCAATTTGCAAACCTTCAGCAGAAATATCATTTTCAGTAAAAAAAGTCACTTCATTATCATATAAATGAGCATATAAATATTGGTTGGACCTACCGCTTGTTTTTCGGACATTAGCATCAGTAATATCTCCCTTGTAAATTGATTTTATCTCAAGTGTGCCATTTGATTGTCCAAGGGTAATGTATTTTTTAATTTTCTTTAGGTCGGCCAAATTTTCTATTGTATCTAATTCACAACTAAATCTCCAAGGAGTAGGATTTACAGCCTGTCCAGTGACAATAAGTTGTTTTAATATCTCTAAATCTTTGATTCTGATACGGTTATCTTCATCCATGTCAGCTGCCAAATATTGGAAATTTACTGGCTGTAAGGTACCCATAATGTAGTCCTGAAGCATCATCAAGTCTGCAATATCTAATCTATTTTGCTCCTTTATATCATACTTGGGTGTTATCTCCATATTTTTATATATTCCGATATTCTCCCAGTTATACTGGCCATTACCATTTGACATCGACATCATTTGCATGTTTTGGTCATCTGGTTTAGTCAGCAATAGACTTGCATTAGTCAAAGGTACACCATTGGCTTCGTTTATCGTACCTGATAATCGCAATGTGCCACTGCAAGCACCATTATCAAAGGCCAACATAAACACTTCTGCATAATCTTGATTTCCTTCGAAATCTGTTACATAAATGGTATAATATTGAAATCCTGCATTGGTACAGTCAATAGTACGTATAGTATCATTAACATTGGGCGAAAAAGAGTATTTTAGATATCGAGTATTAGTACAATTATCAAATGAACCTAAATTGAAAATTCTAGCAGGAACTTTTAATGGATGATCTTTTCCTTCAAAAGATGATGTCAATACATTATGCATGTAAGGCGTTGGTTTTTTAGAGTCCTTTACTCTTATCTTTTGAATACAAGTCGAAACATTTCCACATTGATCGTGTACACTCCAAGTTACCGTATGATATCCTCTAATAACTTTTACTGGCAATGTAAAACTGATCTGTTGACCACTTTTCACAATAGGTAGTAAATAGGTGGAATCCAAGTTGGAATGGCTGTAGGAATATTCAACACTGCCGTCTGCCCAAAGATCTACTTCTGCCGTCCAGTATAATTTTTGTTGTCCACATGGCGAAGGGTCGATGGCATAATTACTTACATTAAATGTGGCGTCGCATCCACCATCAGTACCCAATTCTATTGGATTGCAATTGATAATGGTAGGCTTCGATTTGTCATCAATTTTAATAACTTGTGTATGTGACCATATTCCTATCGTAGTGCCTGGAACATGGATACACCAATTCACAACTGTGAAAGTACGCAAAATTTTGTAGCAGGATTTGGTGTCTGTCTCGAATATCTGATCTTGTTTACTAATACCTACAATATCGCATGGACCTGAAACCCAAGTTGGGCTGTCATTTGGTAAAGCATCTTTACAAGTGATTATTTTGTCTGTTGGCCAGTCAATTACAGTTTCGCCGGGTGTATACGAAAGATATATTTCTTGAAGGCATGCATGTTCGCCAATGTCATAGGTCTGATTGCCATTCGCATCAAGATACCAAGTACGCGTCACATGGCCCACATTGCAAACAGAATTGGATCGCTGATCAGAATATCTGGCCTGACCTATACCTCCTAAAATAGTAGGATATCCTACAACCGAAAAATCATGAATATCGTCTTGACATGTCAGATATTTATCTGGAGGACAAATGATCGCAGCCTTAATAGATAAACTGAACATTGCAAAGCAAATAAAAACCAAATTTTTTATAATATACTGTCCAACCAAGGTTAATCCATATGGTGGATTTGTGAAAAATAATTCAGGTAAGACAAATGCAGGTGTAAGGGTACACAACATGTGAAGCAGCATAATGCTAATAGCTATTTTCAATTGCCAATTCACCAATAATAAAATACCAATTGCAACTTCTAGTGCAGCTAATAATTTAACAGCAAGAGCACCTGTAAACAATTGAAATGTAATAATGGAAATGGTTTTTTCAGATAGTTCTTCAGCTGGACTTAAATGAGGAAAAAATTTCAACATACCAAACCATACATATATTACTCCTATGCTGATTCGTAAACCGTTTAAATAAAAATTAGAAAGATTCATGCATTATAGTTTTAAAAATTAAACGATTTATTTATTTACTACACCTATTGATGGTTCCTTCCCTAATTCAATTAATTTACTAATATGTGACCATAGTGCACTTCCAAAAGTAGATTTTAAATTATAAGGTATTCCGTATTCCTCTGCAGTTCGTTGAACAATTGGAGCTAATTTTGGGTAATGAACATGACAAATCGTAGTAAACAAATGGTGTTCAATTTGAAAATTAAGTCCTCCAACAAACCATCCAATAAACTTATTATTTCTAGCAAAATCAGATGTAGTTCTAAGTTGATGAACGGACCATTCGGCTTGAGTATCAAAGATATGGATTCAAACTCCCGCAAGGTCTTTACCAACTCGAAAACGGAGAGTTTGCCTTTCCTGAAAATGAGGATGGTTTATTGCACCTTAACAGTATCAGTCCAAGATATTCACAGTATGACG
>CALFYH010000188.1 GCA_937952155.1 uncultured Saprospiraceae bacterium | reverse complement strand
ATAGTGGTCAGTGACTGGAGTTCAGACGTGTGCTCTTCCGATCTTATACAATTTCTAAGATTCAATAATATTTCACATACACCTCGAAATACATTTTATATTGATTGTAAAATTGATATCGTATTTTTGCAGCTATTTTAAAAATTTTACAGCATGCGTATATTAAAATTTGGCGGGTCATCCGTTGCCAATGCAGATCGGATTCAACAGATTTTTTCAATCATCCAACCAAGAATCTCATCTGGTGAAAAAATGGCCATTGTTTTCTCAGCATTCGGTGGCGTCACAGATATGCTTATAGAAATGAGTGTATTGGCCAGCCAAGGCAAAAAGAAATATCAACTACTTTTTCAACAATTTACAGAGAGACATAATCTGGCCGCAAAAGAACTTTTGAGCGAGCAAGGTTTTAATATGATCTTACCATTGCTCAACGAAAATCATGACACATTGCTCGACTTACTAAAAGGCATATTTTTGGTCAGAGAAGCGTCACCGCGTACGATGGATTATGTTTTAAGCTTCGGAGAGCGAAATTCTAATTTTATTATTTCAAAAGCTTTTACTGAAAAAGGCTTGGATTCCGCATATCTCGATGCCCGCAATATTATTAAAACCAACAAAGATTTTGGCGCTGCTAAGGTAAATTTTAAATTGACAGATAAGGCTATTGTCGATTACTTTGCAGAGCACAAACATAGTTTGCAGATAGTGACTGGATTTATAGGATCTGATGTTGGTGGATTGACGACAACATTGGGTCGTGGTGGATCTGATTATACTGCAGCCATACTCGCAGGCGCATTGGATGCAGAAGTGCTAGAGATATGGACAGATGTAGATGGTGTCCTTACTTGTGATCCACGCAAGGTCAAACAAGCTTTTACCATACCGCAACTTAGCTATGCCGAGGCAATGGAAATGTCGCATTTCGGGGCCAAAGTTATCTATCCGCCTACAATCCAGCCAGCTTTGCGAAAAGGCATTCCTATTTATATCAAAAATACCTTTAATCCAGGTTTTATTGGTACTAGAATCCATAAAGAACACGACGCTACATTCAAATCCACCATCAAAGGTATCAGTTCTTTGGGTAATTTATCCCTAATTCGTCTTCAAGGTAGTGGCATGATGGGCGTACCAGGTGTTTCTGGAAGATTATTTACTGCATTGGGTAAGGAAAAAATCAATGTTATTCTCATCACACAAGCATCCTCAGAGCATTCTATAAGTATTGCAGTCTCTGACAAGGAAGCCAAAAGCGCCATAGAAGCCATCAGTGAAGAATTCGGTAAAGAAATAGAAGATGGACTGATCGAAAATGTAAAAGCAGAAAATGACCTTTGTGTGGTAGCTATCATCGGTGAGCAAATGAAAAATGTGCCTGGTGTGGCTGGAAGGCTTTTCGAAGGTCTAGGCAAAAACGGTATCAATGTCATCGCCATAGCACAAGGTAGCTCTGAGTTGAACATCTCCTTTGTGATCAATAAAAATGATGAAGGCAAAGCACTCAATGCGATTCACGATTCATTCTTCTTATCAGATACCAAACGTATCCATGTGTTTATGATCGGAGCTGGACTGATCGGTGGTACACTTTTGCAGCAAATGGAAGAACAGAAGGATATACTTCGAGATCAAAATGGATTGGAGATCAAGGTGTGCGGCATAGCCAATACCAAAAAAATGGTTTTTGATGAAAATGGTATCCAATTGTCCGATTGGAAAAATATACTTACATCAAGTAATGAGTCTTCAGACCCAAAATTATTTGTGGACAGAATGATATCTATGAACTTAGCAAATACGATTTTTATTGATAACACCGCCGATACACAGATACCTGATTTATACAAAAAAATATTTGAAGCCAGTATTTCTGTTGCTACACCCAATAAGATTGCCGCTTCATCTGTTTATGACAACTATCTGTCTCTGAAGCAATTGGCTCGCAAACACAATGTAGAATTTCTTTTCGAAACCAATGTAGGTGCTGGGCTGCCCGTTATATCTACCATGAGAAATCTGATACATAGTGGAGACAGAATCATCAAAATAGAGGCTGTACTTTCGGGTTCGGTATCTTTCATTTTCAATAATTTTGATGGTACTAAGCCATTCAGTCAGTTGGTAAATGAAGCCAAAGAATTGGGTTATACAGAGCCAGATCCAAGGGACGATTTATCTGGTGCTGATGTCAAAAGAAAGATCACCATCTTGGCACGAGAAGCTGGATATGCCGTTAACACTGATGAAGTCAGTATAAATCCTATTTTGCCGGATAACTGTATGCAAGCAACAAGTGTGGATGCGTTTTTTACAACATTAAAGCAAGAAGATGCCTATTTCAATGAAATGCTGACTAAGGCAAAACAAGCTGGTGGATCACTCCGATTTATTGCGAAAGCAGAAAATGGAAAAGTATCTTGTGGCGTAGAAACCGTGACTACAGATAGTCCATTCTACAACCTTGGCGGCAGTGACAATATGATCGTATTCACTACTCAGCGATACAAGCAGCGACCATTGGTAGTGCGTGGACCGGGAGCAGGTGCAGAAGTCACCGCAGCAGGGATATTTGCCGAAATTATTAGTGCTGGTAGTTAAGAATTACACCTTTCGTTCTTACTCCCTGATTTCTATTTCTTGACCAGGTGATGGAATGTCTATCATGCCCATGCCCTGCTCGATGAGAAATTGTTTGAAATTGAGTTGTGTTTCTGGCTCACCGTGGACCAAAAATATCTTCTTGACATTGCCTTTTTGATTATAAATGAAATCGCGCATCTCATCTCTATCGCCGTGTGCGGAGAAAGAATCCATAATTTTCACTTCGGCTCTGACGATCTTTTCCTCATCAAAAATATTGATCGTTTTGGCACCTGTCCGCAAGACACCACCAGGAGTTTCGGGCGAACAATATCCGACGATAAGAAACGTATTATTTGGATTTTCGATGTTATTGAACAAGTGATGTTTTACTCTACCCGCATTCATCATACCAGAGGCTGAGATGATGATACATGGCTCCTTCGTGAAATTTAGTGCTTTAGAATCTTCTACATCCTTGATATACACCAGGTTGTTGAATCCAAATGGATTGCTATCTACAGAAAGATATTCATTGGTTTCTTTGTCAAAACACTCTGGATGCAATCCAAAAATATGGGTAACATTTACGGCCAATGGGCTATCGACATATATTTTTATCTTTGGTAAGAGGCCGGCAGTTTCCATCTTGTCTAGCATATAGACGATCTCTTGCGTACGTCCGAGACTAAATGCAGGAATGATGAGCTTGCCTTTTTTCTCAACACAAGCTTTTTTTATTACCTCCAAAAATTGGGCTGATTGTTCTGGACCTGATTCGTGTAGGCGATCACCATAAGTGGATTCACAAATCAAATAATCGACCATCGGCATAGGTACAGGATCACGGAGAATAGGTCTATCAGGTCTTCCGATATCTCCTGTAAATCCGATTATGGTTTCCTTTCCGTTTTCATTGATTTTCAATGTGACGGATGCACTGCCTAAAATATGTCCTGCATCCCTAAACATGACTTGCACATTTGGATGAATTTGTTCCCACACATCATAAGGATGACCTTCAAATCGAATCATAGCTGGTGCCACATCTTCACCTATATACAAAGGCTCTCGGAGCTTTTCCTTTGCTTTTTTGCGTTTTTTTAATACTTTTTCGTTGTGCCAGGTCACATCCATCTCTTGGATTTTGGCACTATCTAGAAGCATGACAGCACAAAGACTTCGAGTAGCATGAGTAGAATGAATCGGCCCTTTGTACCCATCTTTTACCAATTTGGGCAATCTACCACAATGATCTATATGGGCATGAGAAAGTACCACACAATCTATTTCTATTGGCTTGAAGTACCAGTGATTGTTCCAATCCCAAATATTAGTGCCTTTGCCTTGAAAAAGTCCGCAATCAAGCAGGATCTTGTATCCATTGTCCAGCTCAATAAGGTGTGAACTACCCGTCACAAACTGTGCTGCTCCGCAAAATCTGATTTTCATTATTATAAAACTTTAGGCAATGATAAGCAATCTTGGGTAAATAACCAATATTACAACTTTCAAATCAAAGAATCCCTTCAAACTGTCAGTAAATATAAAGCATCATTTACCTTTCCTTCTGCTATTAATTCGGAAGCCATTTGGTGCTTTTCTGTTTCCGACAAATTTTTAATGTCATCTGTGGTGAGGCTGGTTTCTGATATTTCTGGCACTTTCGTCAATGAAGCCAATGCTGCTATTTCATTTCCAGTAAGGATCTTACTTTCTCTAATTGACTTGGGCAATCCGTCAAATCCTAATGGAATCGCCGTCACCGATTGATATATTTCTGATACGGCATCACCACTGGCTCGGACATAGTAATTGCGACCCATACGGCCCATCAAATCCAGTTTGTGTGGATCCAAGCGATCATCATGGATGACAGATTCAGATACGGCGATCATGGTTACTTCACAGATGATGAGATGGCCTGCTCCGCCATGTTCTCCTAGTTCGATGATGTCTTTGACCTTACATTCCATATTGACAGGTGACTCTAGTACACGAGGTGCTGCTACTGTTTCTGATGGCTCAGGTGTGAGTCCTACTTTTCCAAATTCACTAACTTCAGAAGGAAACTCTACCGATGCCAAAGACATTTGACGTACGATGGAATATGGGACAACATTGACGACACACTCTTTATTGACTCGTACATTGTGCAGCGTATCCTTTGTAGTATTGTCAGAGACACGTCTATTGGACGAAAAAACTACGATAGGTGGATTGGACGAAAATGCATTAAAAAAGCTGTAAGGCGCCAGGTTTTGTACGCCATTTTCGTCGAGGGTACTGACAAAAGCAATTGGTCGTGGCGCTACAGCTCCGATAATATATTGGTGTAGGTCTTTGGTTGGTATTTGTCCAGGGACTATTTTGCGCTTCATGGTTTCGGTATTTTTGAATTGCAAAATTACGGAAAGAATGCGAGATATTTATAAAAGCTGAATGGGTAAAGTTAGGAGAAGGATTTGGAATATAACAAATCAAAGGTGAATTGCTGTTTGATGAGTATATGAATTGGTTTCTAGTATCTTTCACCCAAAGGAATTAAATAATGTCATTCTATAATTGAGAAAAATTTTTGTTAAAAACATCTATAATCACTAAATATTTATTGTTTATCAATAAATATTTATTACTT
>CALFYH010000187.1 GCA_937952155.1 uncultured Saprospiraceae bacterium | reverse complement strand
TGATATTGATATTGACATCAATTCTTTACCATATCCTTTGCCTCGCACTTCAGCACTATTGATGACTCTGCCAATAGAGACAAAGCCTGGGTATGAAATGCCTTCAGGCAATAATCTTGTATAACAATGCAGATTTTGATTATCGTCGATGCCCATGACATGATATCCATGAAGATCTTTACCATCAGCATCGAGATAGGGACAATTTTGTTCTACGACAAAAACTTCTTGTCGCAACTTCATGATTTTGTATAACTCAAAAATTGTAAGATCATTAAAATGCTTTATTGAATATCTCAGGTTCATCTGGCTTTTGTTCTCTTGTGCTGAAAAGATGCCTTACATCCTATATGCTCGCCTGTAGCATCTGATAATTCTTCAAACTGAAAACACTCAAGATCATTGGTGTAAAAGATATGATCATAAGGCATTTTTAAAGTGGTAGGATAGACACTCCTGCGACTGTTTTGTAAGCCTGTTTTTGTCCTGAAAGATAAGATATCATGCGACCAATACACTTGGTTGAATTCTCCCATTACAATTTGCAAATGCTTTGAATTTGCTATATATTCTGACATATTTTCAAACTGAATACGGGCTGCTTGTTTTGATTTGGAGTCTAATGCTGGTGTGAAAAATGTGGAAATTACGGAGACTGTATCCTGTCCTAAGAGCATTTTTGTCTCTAATTCTGGAATATCTGTGAGTTGAATGATTTTTTGATCATGCAATGGCCGTCTTGCAAAAATTGCCTTTCCAAAAAAGTCTATTCTTACATTCTGATAGTCATAAGGAAATTGGTTTTTAAGTAATAATGGAATGATATTGGCCCAATCAGGCGTATATTCCTGAAAGGAAATCACGTCTATCAACGAGTCATTCATAATTTTAGTCACTGTTTCTACCTCAGTTACCAAGCTTAAATTTATATGTGCAACTGTTATATTTTCAGTATTATTTTCTTTAGGATTTTTTAGTTGGCTGTAGGATGCATTTTTTAGAAACAATGCAAGTACTGCAGCGCATCCAAAACTGGTGTACAATACGATTTTATTGCTTATGATCAATCCCACAATACCCGAAAATATCAATAACATGAGAAAATGCACTAGATAATCCTCAATATTGAAATTGAATTCGATTTGTGGAATGAACACCACAAATAATGTGAATAAGATCACAATTGATGCAATAATTCTGTGCCCTGCATTTATAAATCCCTTCATCCTCTATTAATCCTCTTTCTTTTCAGAATTTTTGAGCTGCGACTACCACATGTTTTGATTCGACAATATCTCCATCCGTGTGAAATAACTTGCTGTAAACGATGTACATGCCCATTTTAACAATATTCCCTTCGCTGTCAATGCCATCCCACTTGATATTTCCTTCCGTACCTAACAGGAAATTGTTGGTCAGGTCATGAACCGGAAATCCCTCTGCATCATAAATTTTAATAGTGGCTAAGTAGCCCGGTTTTGGCAAGTTATATTGTAACAATACAAAATCATCCACACTATCTCCATCTGGTGTAAAGACTTTCTTATCTGGTTTAAGTATTTCATTTGTGTTTATATTTCCACTCGATAGGTTGGAATTTTTATAACCTGGAGTAGCGTATTTTATATGTGAAGATGCAGAATGCCAATTGTTTGCATCATTAGTATTGCCTGATAATGAAATACGTTCCAAACTCACACCTTTGGTAAAATCCAATAACTCAAAATGCATGCTTTCTGTATAATCAAACGAGTCTATGGTGATTGATTGCCCATTTTGATTAGAAATGAGTGAAACATTTGCACCATCTACATTCAACGATGGAAGGATGGCTTCTAAAAATGCTGCAGTATCCGGTGTATTGTACGTTGTTTTTAGAAATCCAGTATTTTTTGAAAAGGCTATATATTTGCCTGGATATAGGATTGTGGACGTGCTGATGACCTTACTTTCTGATTTCTGAGCATTTTTTATAATTAGACTGTCCAATTTTATAAAACTAGTAGATCTATTATAAATTTCTACAAAATCATCACCACCAATGTATGGATCTGTCAATATTTCTGTTATGATCAATTCTCCTTTTTTAGGCTTTGCGGCATAAACAAAAGAAATCTGGTGTGCTATTTGATTATTACTTTTATCTTTTAAGTTATTGATATTCAATGTGTAATTTACTCCACTTAGGATAGATTTTGTATTGTAAAACAAATTTACTTCTTGCGGTTTTGCACTCGTATAAATAATATTGTCTGGATTTCCGAGTAGGTTATCAACAGTAAAATTTGACACATTTTGAGCAGAACTTGCTTCAGGTACTTCAGATAATGTAAGTTTTATTTGATGATCATCGATTACCTCTGCGCTGAGTACTTTAGGTGCGGATGTATCTTTTTCAATGGTTTTTATTGAGATATCATCAAAAAAGAACTTATCAGTCCTTGTCGCTGTATATTTACAATAAAGGCCAAAATACATAGAATCTTGAAAAGTAAATCCTTGATCTACAAATTCCAAATCATCTTCATAAATAGTATTGCCACTATAATCTGTAGCCATCAGCCACATTCCATCTCTATATATCTTGAATCGTACTCTAGCATCTCCTGGATCAGCGCTGATGCCACCCATATTTCCTGAAGCCATAAGTTGACTTACTCCATTATTTAGCTTCCAAACCTGAATAGCATCATTTGACCCATTTTCGCCAAGCTTTAGATAATATCCATTGGCATTGGATTCGATAATATTATCTGTAAAAAGATAGATTTTGGCAAAATTATCACCCGATGGTGCAAATTGAAGTTTAAAATATAAGTCTGCCTGAATACTGTCAAGTGGCACTTTATATTTGGTGTAGATACTTGATTCGCCAGCTGCAGGTGCGGACAATTGGAGCTGACCATTTGCATTAATTTTGAAATTGCTTGTATTACCTTGCCATTTTACAATATTAAAATTTTGGTCATTAAAATCTAATCGCAACTGACCTTGAGAAATAAAAGATATACAACCCAAGACCAATATCATAAAATATCTTGTGATTGATAAGGCTCTTTTATTGTATGAAAGTATATCTTTGCGCTTCATTGTAAAATAAGGTATTAAAGTGAATCTGTTCAACAATGTATTTTTCCTAATTAATGCACGATTTCTAGCATTAAAAAGCAAATATAAATAGTTTGGTCTGATTTCTGTTATTATAGCGAATATTAAGATAAAAAAAAGGTATGAAAGTAGCAGTTGTAGGCGCTACAGGATTGGTAGGTAGAGTGATGAATGAAGTGTTGGAAGAGTTTGATTTTCCGATTTCCGAATATATTCCAGTTGCATCTACTGCATCAGTAGGCAAATCTGTATTTTTTAAAGACAAAGAATATAAGATTGTCAGTATGGAAGATGCGTTGGAGATGAAACCAGCCATTGCTATATTTTCTGCTGGTGGCGGCACATCGTTAGAATTTGCACCAAAATTTGCCGAAATTGGCACATTTGTTATTGACAATTCTAGTGCTTGGCGGATGGATCCTACAAAAAAATTGATCGTCCCTGAGATAAATGCACACTTACTTACCAAAGAAGATAAAATCATAGCCAATCCAAACTGTTCTACCATCCAAATGGTCGTGGCACTGGCACCTATTCACAAGCAATATGGCATAAAAAGATTGGTCATTTCTACTTATCAGTCATTTACTGGTACCGGTGCAAAAGCAGTGACACAGTACGAAACGGAGAAAGCAGGTGGTCAACTCGAAAAGTCTTCAATGGCATATCACTACCAGATATTCGAAAATGCAATACCTCAATGTGATGTTTTTACAGAAAATCTATATACAAAAGAAGAAATGAAACTGGTCAATGAGACCAAAAAAATTCTTGGTGATGATACCTTGCGGATAACTGCCACAGCGGTGCGCATACCAGTAAACGGTGGTCACTCCGAGTCTGTAAATGTAGAATTATTGCGTCCTTTCGAATTGAAAGACGTCAAAAATATCTTAGAAACAGCAGATGGTATTACAGTTTTGGATGATCCTGAAACTTTTAATTATCCTATGCCGTTGTATTGTAAGAATAAAAATGAAGTTTTTGTGGGTCGGATTCGTAGAGATGACTCAGTCGAGAACGGACTTAATCTTTGGATCGTGGCAGATAACCTTCGTAAAGGTGCTGCTACTAATGCTGTTCAAATTGCACAATATTTAGTCAAGCAACAATTAGTATAGTTTTTTTAGTTTTTTAATTACATTTAGATTTAAGATTTTATTAATTACTTAGTATCATGAGACGCAAATTAGTACTTTGGGGTGCCAACGAAAAAGATGAGAAAATGCTTGTCGCGCTGGAACTCCTAGAAAAAGAAAATGTAGTAAATATTTACACATTTCCTGAAAATGTAGCCACCGAAGACTTTTACAAAATGATGTCCGAAAAATGGAAAGACGATATAGAAGTCGAATTTCCAAATGGGTTTACAAAAATAGAACGTAAACTTTCGATGACGGACAGCATTCTTCCTGATGAAATCAAAGTGGAAAGACCAGACTTGATCACAAGAGCACAAGCTGAATGGCATGTGGTGGTTTTATCATCAAAACTTTATGGTCTGTACAAGTCAGAGCTTGAAGAACTCAAGGAAAAAGTAGATGGCTTGAGCGAATACGATAATGTCTTGTGGAATGAATTAAGAGAATTTTGGGGAAAGGTCCAGAATCAAGTAAACGATAAAAACCTGTTTAGAGAACACGGTGCTTCTCTGAGAGAAAAGACCAATCAATTATTCGATAAATTAAAAGACCTTAAAAAGTCACTCGAAAGCGAATTTGAGGTACAGTCCAAAAAGTATATGGACGATTTCAGACAAGAACTTTCGGAGATCGAAGAAAAAGTAGAGAAAGGTTTGGGCTTGAGTCCACTATTTGAAGATCTCAAAAAAGTACAAGCAAAAATCAAAGATTTTAAATTTACAAAGGATGATAGGAATGAGCTTTGGGAAAAAATCGATAGCACATTCAAAAAATTGAAGGAAAAACGCGGAAATGAATCACACCAGCATTCAAACAATAATAATTTGGCCAGATTAGAAGCCAGATACAATGGTTTGTTGGGTGCAATTCAGAAAATGCAAAAATCTGTTGATTTTGATCAAAAAGATCTCGACTATCAAACCAAAAAAGTGGGTGAAAGCGATGGACAGCTCGAATCATTATTGAGAGCTGCGAAAATCAAGATGATCGAAGAGCGTCTCAAGTCTAAGCAAGAGAAATTGGATGATATGCAGCTGACTAAGACTGAAATCGAGTCTAAAATGGAAAAAGAAAAGAAACGTGCTGTAAAAGTCGAAAGGCAGGAAAAATTGGATGAAGCAAAAGAATCCGTAAAACAAAAAATCGCCGTAGGAATTGCAGAACAATCCAAAGAATTGGATAAAATATCAGATAAACTTGAGAAGGCCGCTACTGAGTTGGCAAGACCGAAAAAATCAGGTTCATTTATGGATAAATTGTCCGAATCTGTTGAACAATTGGTTGAAGACGTAGTAGATACAGCTAAAGCAGTTGCTGAAGTGGCAGAGGAAAAATTGGAGGAATTGATGGAAGCGGCAGAAAATACAGCTGAAAAAGTAGGCGACAAATTGGAAAATATGAAAGACAAAGCTGAAGATCTTGCAGATAAAGCAGAGGATAAGCTGGAAGATGTCGTCGAAAATGCTTCTGAGTATGTAGATGACTTAAAGGATAAAGTTGAAACCAAAATATCTTCCACAGTCGGAAAATCATCGGATTCAGAAGAAGAATAAGATGGTAAATTTCGTCACTTTTCGCATAGGATCGTTGTAATTATAAGACTTTGAGCATGTAGAAAGGTAGCACAAACATAGCACAAATGAAAATACAGAGAGCAGATAGCACGTTAACAAAGGCTTCTGCTCTTTTTTTTGTTTTGGGCAGTTTATATAAAAAAAAGCGGAGTTAAACTTTCGTTCAACCTCCGCATAACCCCAAAAAACCAATTGAAAACAATTTACTTTTATCCACTTTTGGATTATAATTTGTATTTTTATCAATTTCTAAGTATATGACGGTTTGTAAAATCAATGTCACATTTTTTTTAAAAAAAATAATTTGCCTTGAAAGTTAAATCAACATTTTTTTGCAGCAATTGCGGATCTGAGTCTCCTAAGTGGATTGGCAAGTGCCCATCTTGTAATGAGTGGAATACCTATCATGAAGAGGTGATTGAAAAAAAAACTAGTCATGAAGAGAAGTCGGCCGTCTGGAAAGATCACAAAATGGAAAAGTCTTTTCCAAAAAAACTGGAGGAAGTCTCCTCTCTTACAGCAAAAAGAATTAATACGCTTGATGGTGAATTGAACAGAGTTTTAGGTGGCGGATTGGTTTATGGATCTATTATATTGGTTGGTGGTCAGCCAGGTATTGGTAAATCCACTCTAATGCTGCAACTTGCACTAAATCAAGGAAGTAAAGTACTCTATGTATCTGGTGAAGAAAGCGAAGAGCAAATCAAAATGCGCGCTGACAGAATCGGTAGAAATAATTCATCATGTTATATATATACTGATGTGAATGTTTCAAATATCCTAAAAGAAGCCAACAAACTTCAACCAGATATCATCATCATTGACTCAATCCAAACTTTGGTCAGCCCGTACATAGAAAGTACACCTGGCAGTATTTCTCAAGTGCGCGAATGTACTGGTGAGCTCCAACGATATGCCAAAATCACCAATATCCCGATATTTGTCATCGGCCATATTACCAAAGAAGGTGGTATCGCTGGACCCAAATTATTGGAGCACATCGTGGATGTAGTATTACAGTTTGAAGGTGACAATCATTATGCATACCGTATCTTGCGTACTATCAAAAACAGATTTGGAAGTACTGATGAGATAGGGATATACGCGATGGATACTCAAGGGCTTCGGGAGATATCAAATCCTTCCGAATTGCTCATTTCACCAGATGATGATCGCCTGAGTGGTAGCGCTATAGCAGCATCAATAGAGGGATTGAGGCCACTATTATTGGAAACACAGGCCTTGGTTAGCCCAGCAATTTATGGTACGCCTCAGCGCTAAGCAACTGGATTTGATTTGAGAAGATTGTCTATGCTGCTTGCCGTCCTAGAAAAAAGGTGTGGCCTAGCTTATGGCCAGAATGACGTCTTCCTGAATATCGCTGGTGGAATCAAAGTTGCAGATCCATCCATAGATTTGGCAGTAGTAGCAGCGCTCATTTCCTCTCTTCAGGATATTCATATCAGTAAAAAAATCTGTTTTGCCGGTGAAGTAGGCCTTTCTGGAGAGATTAGGCCGGTGAGTAGAGTAGATCAGCGGATACAAGAAGCTGGAAGATTAGGATTTGATACGATCTATATTTCAAAGTACAAATCAGATGTTTTGGCTAAGAAAAATTATCAAGTGCAAGTCCGCATGTTGTCGCGAATAGATGACTTACTGAGAGAAGTATTTGCATAAAGTACAATATCATTTAATGCACATTCACGAAAAAGTTTGGGTAAAATCGGAGACTAATCCGGTAATTCTTTATGATGGTGCCTGTTTGTTTTGTAGTTATTCATTGAAGTGGATTTTACAGAGAGATGAAAAGGAAGCTTTTTGGTTCGGTAGCCTGCAAAAAATAACACAAGGCAATCCTGAAACCGTTATCGTGGTGCAAGCTAACCAGGTCTATTCGAAAAGCACAGCCATTATAAAAATATTACAAAATTTAGGTGGTTTCTATTCGGTATGTGCAAGTATCTTTATGATGATTCCTTTAAGTGTGAGAGATATTGTCTATGATTGGATAGCCAAATATAGACATACTTGGAAAAAGGACACAAGCACATGTGAACGTTTGGTTTCACAATGGAAAAACAGAATGATTTAGTAAATTGGGTAACAAAAAGTTACTTAGTAGGTGCAGTGATGATATAGCAATCTGGACAATCGCTAGGAATCATGTCAATAAATCCCTGAGATTTTAAAGACTTCATAATATCCAAAAAGGATTGATTCAAATTGACTCTTACTCTTTGGTCTTTGTCATATTTAAATTTCTTATCCACTTTGATTGTTTTCTTATTGAGTTTGACCAAATGCCCTTTCAATACAGAATCTAAAGTATATACTGATCCAGAAACAACTTCAGGTTTCACTTCTTCTTTTACTTCAGGTTTTGGTTCCACGGCTTTAGGCTTAGGTTTTTCGATTTTGGGTTCAGCTACAGGTTCAGCAACTACAACTGGTTCTGGTTTATAATTCATGTCTGTAAATTGTCCATTTTCATAGACAAACTTATCTCCTTGCTTTAATACTCTGAAATTATTTCTGTCTTTGGCCTCGGTAATTTGTACTGAACCACTATGGTTTTCTACTATAACCTTTTGATTCTCTTGAATTATACTAAACTCAGTACCCAATACTTCTACGATTATTCCATTATTATGAACTCTGAAAGGCAAGATGCTTCTGGTTACATCAAATTTTGCACTACCATTAAGTACGATCATTCTTTCATTAACTTCGCTAAGAATCTTTGGATATTCTATTGATGCACCATTTTGAAGGAATATTTTAGATCCATCTGCAAGTTGGATAATGTCATTATTTTTGCTTGCTGTATAAGTTTCTTTAATTTTAGTTTCAGGCTTTAGTGCAAAAGTAAAAACAAGTAATAGTATAAGTGCAGCTGCTATACCTACAGAAAATGTATAAATTAAGGATTTGATTTTTGACTTTGGTTTATTTTCAACTTTCTTTTTATCTGAAGACTCTCCAACCACATCCAAAAAGCTGTTCCATTCGGAATCAACATCAAAAACTTCGAAATTTTTAATTTCTTTGTTTTGTTTTAATATGGAATCAAATTTGTTCAATTTACCTTCTTTTGATTTATAGACGTCGCCTTAATATTAATCCACAATTTTAATCAAAAAAAAATGGATGGTTTTTTAATTCTTCTTTTAAATGTTTCAATACTTTACTGATATTATCTTCAACACTACGCTTCGAAATTTCTAAATATTCAGCAATTTCCTCGTAACTAAGGCCTTCAAATTTATTTAATTCAAAAATCTCTCTCGATTTTGGTTTAAGTGGAATCAATGCCTTTTCAATTGCTTGCCGAACAAAATAAGGATCCAACGCCGAGGCATTATCATCAGGTAGCTGTTCTATTTGCAAAATATTTAACTCAACATGAGCAAGATTGTGTTTATTCTTTCTGATAAAATCAATCATGCTGTTTTTAGCAATTTGATACAGGTACGCATTGACCGATGTTTTTATTTCAATTTGTTCTCTGTTATTCCAGATTTTCACCAATGTAATTTGAACTACTTCTTTGCTATTTTCTATATTATGGAGATACTTGTTAACGAAGTTAACGAGAGGATTGAAATACTCTTTGAATACATTCTCAAAATCGGCCTTACTTACAAATGGTCTCGATACCAATGTTTTGGAATTATTATAGACCCACAAAATTATATGTTTTTCTCGTTAATTTCTCATTTTTTTACTGAAAGTTAATTTTACCTTATAATTCGAAAGCTTTTCTCACAGCTGTCCTATTAAAAAGCAGAAATTATTTTTTAAATTAAATATCAACTAGTAAAAAACTGCCCTGAATGCAAAAATCTACATTCAGGGCAGCCTTATTATTATAGATTAAATCCCAACCTAATAAATGCAAATCTACCATCTGATCCCATTTGTACAGAGTCATTGAATCCACCTTGGTCAGTCCATCCATCAAATTGTGGTGTTGGATATGTATTAAGGAGATTATTGCTACCAACTGTAATTTTGACTTTTTTGGATAAAGAATAACCTATTGCTAAATCTAATGTTCCTGCAGCTTTATAGATATCCGTTGCCACTTTATACAATTCATCTGCTTCTGCCTGATTTGTAGCCGGTGAATCAACCCATTGGAAGTCCTGAAGACGAACTTCGCTAAACTGGGTATAAACTGCAAGGACATCAAATTTCTTGTATTGATACATTATATTAAGTCCCATTTTGTAATTTGGTGCAGCAGCTTGAAGGTATGCTTGTGAAAATGGTCCAAAGAAGGTGAATGGGTTTAATGTACCACTGTTGATTTTTTTAATTTCTGTATTATTGAAGTTTGCTGCGATTCCAGCTGTCAAATTAGAATGTCGATTCATTTGATGCTTATAGTTGAATATGATATCGACGCCAGTGGTTTTTGTATCTACACCATTTGCAAAAAACTGAGCAGCCTCAGCACCTACATTAAGTGACGTAGCATCAAAAACATCGGTAAGTATGATTCTATCTTTAACTTCAATAAGGTATCCATCTATGGTTGCACTAAATCCGCCTTTTTTATATGTAAACCCTGCAGCGAGATTGTTGGCTTTTTCTTCTTGCAGCGGATTGATCCCAAATGCTTTTGCGACTGTACTTGTATTGGATGCAAGTAGTGTTTGTAAGGACTTCCCTGCAACGATATTTGTAAATATTAGATTGTAATGTATCTGCGCTAATGAAGGTGCTCTAAATCCGGATGAAACCGAAGCTCTGATTGCTAGATCGCTATTGACATTATATCTACTAGCCAGTTTGTAATTTAAGGTATTGCCGAAATCACTATAATTTTCATATCTCAAGGCACCAGATACCAACCATTGGTTTGTAATATTGAGTTCAGCATCGCCATAAAATCCGATGTTTGATCTTGATTTGTTTACTTCATTTCCTGGACTATATCCTGGAAAACCTTGTGATCCACCACCTGGTTCTACTCCAAACTGATTTACATAAGGTGTCTGGACAGCTGGATTGGTTATTGGAATTCCATTTATGTCATAGGTTGCATACGATCCTACTTCACCAGCATTTATAATAAAATTTTCAGTTCTGTATTCAGTTCCGAAAGCTAGATTCAGACCTGATGCTATTTTTTTATAATATTTTGAAAAATTCAAGCCTGTCACATTCATACCCAAACTATGGCCACCAGCATCAAATTCTGTTGGAGATGCAGATCCAAGCGATGCATTATTGGTATTTTTAATCAAATATTTGAAATCGTTATAACCGTAAGTATTCGTAAAATCTGCTTGCCAACCATTGTCCAATTCATGGCGGATACCAGCGGTGATTGCATTATCTGCAATATTAGAAGTAATCCTAGGTGTGAATCCATTTGGATAAAGCGCAGGTACAGTTCTTGGTTCGTCTTCCGATGGCTCTGATCTAGAAAACGCAAAAGCATCGGTATTTCTATTTCCTTTACCACCAAAGATATACAACTCAGTTTTTTCAGCGAGAGGCAGTGCGCCATTTACGAAAAACTGGAATTGATCTACTGCTGCTGAACCATATCCTTTACGCCAAGAATATCCAGGTCGCAGTGTGCGATCCTTTGTAAGATACTCTGCTGTGAAATTGACAAATCCTCCTTTTTTGCCCCAGTCTATTCCATAATTTAAATCAACTCGGGTCGTATTGCCATCATAACTTTTATCTCCATCTGGGTCGAGTGCTCTGTTTTTGCCATTAGCATTATAAATATCTTCTCCTGATTTCTCAGCATAATCACTACCAACATCGGTAGAGTATGCACCATAGGTAACGCCACCTGAAAGTCCATTTGTCTTATCTTTGAGCACGACATTTATAACACCTGCGATTGCATCAGATCCATATTGTGCTGAAGCGCCATCTCTAAGTATTTCTATTCTTTTTATAGCTGCAGCTGGTATTGCATTTAGGTCGGTACCTGTATTACCACGGCCTCTCGTACCGAATATATTGACCAATGATGATTGATGCCTACGTTTACCATTAATAAGCACTAATGTTTGATCTGGTCCCATACCTCTAAGTGAAGCAGGATCCACATGGTCAGCGCCATCTGAACCAGACTGTTTGGATGCATTAAATGAAGGTGCATTAAACTGTAGGATTTGATTTACATCAGTTCTACCTGTAGTGTTAGCCAATGTAGAAACTTCAATGATATCAATGGCTACAGGCGAATTTGTTGAACTTCTGTTGAAAGATCTGGATCCTACAACTTGCACTTCACCCAATAATATGCCTTCTTCCAAAGTGACATTTATTTCTGATAAATTATCTACTGTCTTTTCTACACTCGTAAATCCTGTGTAACTGAAAATGAGTGTTGGTGAATCAGTTAAGGTAGTGATTTGGTACTGCCCATCAAGATCAGTAGTTGTCCCGTTTAATGTACCTTTTTCTGAAATGCTGACTCCGATGAGTGGTGCCCCAGTATTATCTTTTACCACGCCACTTACTTGCTGGCAAAAAATGGCAAAATGACAAAAACAAAGTAGAAAGATGGAAAATTGCTTCATTTTGAAAATTTAGAATGTTGAAAAAATTATTTTGATAAATAAATAATTTCAGGATTTAAAACAAATAGATATTTAAAATCCTGAATTAAAAACAAATATCATATTTTATTTTTACAAATATGACATTTTTAAATAATAATTTCAACAGTAACCAAAAATAGAAAAGAGCACCCTTTTGGTAAAGGAATGCTCTTCAGTCTTGGTTATTAAAAGAGTAAAATTCTTATATCAGATGATCCTCATCTGAAAAATATTTTATGATAGATGTTATATCTTTATCTAATTTAAGTTCTGGTGCGATTTCGAACATTATATTGTGCTGATCAAAATTCTCAATTAATGCTTCTTCAAGCAAGTCCATACAGTCACTTTTATTTTTTTGCAAATAATACACTACTGCTCTACAAAACAATAAATCTGCTCCATAAGTATGATCCTCAGCTTCATCGAGTACCTGAAGAGCCTCATCCAGCAATCCTATCTTAATCAGAAAACAAATATATTCTTTCCAATAAAGCGTCTCCTCTGGACCTGTTTGAGTCGCCATTTGGAAGTTGATAGTTGCTTTATTATAATCTTCGACTGCAAGATAAGCTTTTGCAATTCCTAAATAATACTCTTCACGACGATTTTCAATTTCTATGGCCTTGTGGTACGCATTGATCGCATTGTACCACACTTGGTCTCTCGAATAGCACTCTCCAAGAAGGAAAAAAGCTTCATCGTTGAAAGCATCAAGTTTAATAGATTTTAGTAACCATTGTTTAGCGATAGAAATTCTGTCCATGTAGATATAACAATGGGCAATATTTACCATCAATTCATTATTTGGTCCAAATTTGCTATTTGCCTCGATATAAATTTCTAATGCACGCTCATAATCCTTGATTTGAAGACAAGTATCTGCACAATCTAGATAGGCACTTTCGAAATCAGGATTGACTATAAATGAATACTCCAATGCATCGATTGCTTTTTCATATTCCCAAATACAATTGTATCCATGTCCTAGATTATACCATGCCTGGTAGTTGTATGGATCCTTTTCGATGATGAGTTTATGCAAATTTACACTATCTTCATATCTTCTAGAAAGCTCAGCACTAATCCAAACCCTTTCCATTGCTTCTTCGTTTGAGCTATCCAAGAGGACTGCTTTTGATAAAGCGTCATACATTGAATTATAATCTTTCATATTTTCGTAGATGAAAGATTCTGCAATAAGTATCTCTGTAAAATCAGTTTTAGTGGCACCTATTCTGAGTTCGTCAAGAATCTCTTGAGCTTTTAAAAACTGCTTTTTAAGTGCAAATGCTCTTACTTTTATAATGCTAATCTCACGCTCGAATGGGGCGATATTTTCCGCAATTTCAAGAGTCGAAAGACAATCGTTGGTTTTGTTAAGATTAAGTAACAATCTGGCTTTGATAATATAGAAGTCTGACCTGTACTTGTATTGTTCCATGGCAAATTCTACTACTTCCAAGGCTTTTTCGAATAAATACTCGTCTTCGTAATATTCTAAAAGCTGTAAGTATATCTTTTCGTCCAGATAGCCGACCTCTCCTTGCTCAAACTTATTTTCAAAATCAGATACAAGATTTATTAAAGCTGTATCTCGTTTTATTTTGTTCTCCATATTTTTATTAAACTGAGTCCGGGGATTAATTGACGGTGTAAATATAGATATATTTCGATGCGTGGTACCTTTTTGAA
>CALFYH010000186.1 GCA_937952155.1 uncultured Saprospiraceae bacterium | reverse complement strand
TCAGCCTTTGGGCATTTTTCCTGCAGGAGAAGTCTCTGTGCGTGCTAACAAATTTATAGGTCCAATACATGACAAACCTTGGGATTTAAAATCTATCAAATTTATAAAAAAAGCAAATGTCCCAGTAATCCCTGTCTATTTCCATGCACGAAATAGCCACATTTTTTACTGGATGGCTGATATTCACACAATATTACAAACAGCAAGATTGCCTTTTGAGGTAATCAAATCTAAAAATAAACTTATATCTGTCAGAGTCGGGAATGCAATTAGCATTGCTGATCAAAATGGAATCAAGAGCATAGAAAAGTATGGCGAAATATTGAGGTCTAAGGTGTATATGCTAAAGCATGCTTTCAATAAATTTAAAATAAAACCGTTTGTTCAATACTTTCCAAAAAGGAGAATTTCAGAGGTATTGCCATATCAATCCATAACAGAGTTGCAAAATAATATAACTGCACTCGAAAAGGCAGATGCCCTACTTTTTGAACAAGGTGATTATCAGATTTTTTTTACTAAAATCAACAACTTTCCGGCAATGAAAACCGAGCTTGGAAGACTTAGAGAATTGACTTTCAGAGCCGTGGGTGAAGGAACAAATAGCGCACTTGATCTTGATGAATATGACACCTACTACCACCACCTTATACTTTGGAATAAAAATGAAAAAGAAATAGTAGGTGCATATAGATTAGGCTTAGGAGAAGACATATACCAAGTTCGGGGACTAAAGGGATTTTATATTTCAGAAATATTTCATCTTACAGGATCTATGCATGATATATTAAAGTACAGCATAGAGATGGGACGTGCTTTCATAGTTAATGCATATCAACAGAAACCACTTCCTTTATTTATCCTTTGGAAAGGTATAATGGCTGTGACAGATAAATTTCCTCAATATAAATACTTAATAGGCGCAGCTAGCATCAGCAATAATTATTGCCAATATTCGAAGTCATTAATCATTGAATTTTTAAGGTTACACTATTTGGATTATTTGACAGCAATAGATGTGGCCCCTAAACTTAGTTTTAAATCCATATTGAAATCAAACGATAAGCAAATGTTGAAGGATAGCAATCTAAAAATTTTGGACAAGTTGATAGATGAGCTAGAACCTGAAGGCTTGAAAGTTCCGATTTTAATCAAAAAGTACATACTTCATAACGCTAAGATACTTGGATTTAACGTTGATATAAAATTTAATGATGCGATTGACGTACTAACGTATATAAGAATTGAAGATATTGATAAAGGGAAATTCATATGCCATTAGAAATTTCATATAGTTTTATACAATTTGAAAGTATTGGAATAAGTTAGGACATAGCTATAAAATGACTACCGACCTAAAACTTAAACACATTAAAATTATTTAACCCATGCAAATTTTGTGTAAGTTTGTGAAATAAATACCTCAGGCGAATACAATTTAACATGGATCGTATACAATTTATCAAGGCATCAGTCGTCACAGCAGGCGCAGGCATCTTATTAGGTGGCTGCAATAACCAAGCAGCAACTAATCAGGACATTACATCCTTAATACAAAAAAAGTACAATTGGAAAATGGTTACTACTTGGCCACCAAATTTTCCAGTTTTGGGTGAGGCATGTCAACTCTTTGCAGATTGGGTAGATCAGATGTCATTGGGTCAGATGAAAATCAAGGTTTATGGCGCCGGTGAGCTTATTCCTGGATTGGAAGTTTTTGATGCAGTAAGTAGTGGTGCCGCAGAGATGGGCAATGGTGCTGCTTATTATTGGGCAGGAAAATCACCTGCAACTCAATTTTTTGCAGCAGTACCATTTGGTATGAATGCCCAACAAATGAATGCGTGGATATATAGTGGTGGTGGACTGGCTTTGTGGCATGAATTGTACAGGAAATTTGGACTGATCGCTTTTCCAGCGGGTAATACTACTATGCAAATGGGTGGATGGTTTAATAAAGAAATCAATACCATCGATGATTTCAAAGGGCTTAAAATGCGGATTCCAGGTTTGGGTGGCAAAGTACTGACAAAAGCTGGTGGTACCGCAGTCTTGTCATCAGGTAATGAAATTTATACCAATCTCGAGCGTGGTGTGATAGATGCGACAGAATGGATTGGCCCATACCATGACTATGTGATGGGATTTCATAAGATTGCAAAATACTACTATTCTCCAGGCTGGCATGAACCAGGCTCGGTTTTAGAAAATATGTTTAATCTCAAGGAATTTGAAGCATTGCCTACTCACTTGAAAGTCATCCTTGAGACGGCATCTGCTAGAATGAACCTATGGGTTATTTCAGAGTTTGAAGCAAAAAACAACGAATATCTCAATAAGATAAAAGCAGAAAAAGGTGTCGAATTAAGAAAATTCAGCCCTGAGATTCTACAAATTCTCAAAAAGTACACTGACGAAGTACTCCATGAAATGGTAGCAGCAGATGGTTTTACCAAAAAAGTGTACAACTCCTTTAATACTTTCAGAAATGACATCAAATCCTGGGCGGCATACTCAGAAAAATTGTATCATGAGTTATAAATTGCTTATATTTTTACAAAACGTTTGATCGTCATATCCTGATTTGTTTTGATTTTCAAATGATAAACACCAGGTAGTAACGCTGTCGTTTCCAATTCCAATTTTGGTTGTAGACCAATGTTTTCTTTGATAATTGGTTTTATGGAGATACCTTGTATATTGTAAATCTCAATGTCAGGTATCGCAAATTGTGTGCTTGTATTGCTTATAATCAATGTCTCTATAACTGGATTTGGGTAAACTACCCAAGCGTCTTTCGCTGTGATATCCACTTTATTTGATTTTTCTCCTTTGCATACACAATCTGCATCGTAAACATCATTGATAGTAGAAGCATCTTTGTCATCACACGGCTCACCTTCATTAAGGATTTGCAAAGACAAGTAAATAATCGAGTCACATGATAAAGTATCTTGGGTATTCTTTATATAAATTGGTAAGGATGTTACTTCAGTATTGATCAGTGTATCTCCTATCGAAAATGGCAAATCTTTCTGACAAACATCATAACGCTGTTGACTGGATGACAAGATGTTAAAATTTATATTCTGTATATAAGCGCATCCACAAGTATCTACATAATTACTGCTAAAAC
>CALFYH010000185.1 GCA_937952155.1 uncultured Saprospiraceae bacterium | reverse complement strand
TTTTAAAAAGGAGATAAAACATATATTTTTTCATATACGAAAAAAATATATATTTATTTAACAAAAAACTTTTGTATAAATAAATAAATACTTTATCTTTGCAGCCTGAATAAAAAAGCAAAAAAGCTTTGCTAATTTAGTGACGTATAAGTCATTGATTTATAATGATATACGGAATTAGGACCCGATGGCCCCGTAGCTCAACTGGATAGAGTACCTGACTACGAATCAGGCGGTTGAAGGTTCGAATCCTTCCGGAGTCACAAAAAAGAGTAAAAGACGGAGATTTATTTCTTCGTGAATATTAATTTTAAAAACAAAAGCAAAATGTCAAGAGTTTGCCAATTAACAGGTAAGAGACCTATGAAAGGTCACAAAGTGTCACATTCAAACGTGAAGACAAACAGGCGTTTTTTGCCTAATCTGTTTAAAAAGCGTTTTTTTATGCCTGAAACAGGTGAATGGGTTACTTTGAAAGTTTGTTCCACTGCATTGCGTACCATTGATAAAAAAGGTCTTCACGCATATCTTAAGGAATTGAAATATTCAGGTGTAAACACAGGCGTAAAAATTTAATAGAAGTATCCTATAAATTATATTTAAAATGGCAAAAAAAGCAAAAGGTAACAGAATTCAGATCATCCTTGAGTGTACTGAGCACAAAGCGAGCGGTATGGCAGGTATGTCTAGATATGTCACAGAAAAAAACAGGAAAAATAATCCTGACAGAATGGAGATTAAAAAATATAATCCTGTTCTTAAAAAATATACTCTTCACAAAGAAATTAAATAATAATGGCTAAAGTATCCAAAAACGCAAGGGTCGCTCAGAGAGCTGCAAACGCGGGTTCAGGTAGAGATCACGTAAAAGTTGTTAAATCTATTAAAGATCCTGTTACAGGAAAATATTCTTATAAGGAGTCCATTATTCACAAGGACAAGGTTAAGGAGTTTTTCGAAGAGAACAAATAATCAGGTTTTCTGATTTTAACTTTATACTCAGGGTTTTTCTTTATTTAATAAGAGAAGCCCTTTTGTATTTTAATCATTTTGTACTATCATTGTACATTTATACGAGCTTAACACATAACATCATATGAGTTTTTTTAAGAAGTTTTTTTCCAAAGATAAAGAGGAAGATCTAAATAAAGGTCTGGAAAAGACAAAGGAGAGTTTTTTCTCGCAAATCACTAAAGCTGTTGCCGGTAAATCCAAGGTAGATATAGAATTTTTGGATGAGTTAGAACGCATCCTAATTTCATCTGATGTAGGTCTAGAAACTACAGTAAAAATCATTGATAGATTAGAAAAAAAGGTTTCAGAAGACAAATATCTGAATACAGCTGAATTAAATGATATACTCAAACGTGTTATTACAGATATTCTGGCTGAGAATAATACAAAAGATATTGAAGATTTTTCAATTCCTGGTACACAAATACCATTTGTCATCATGGTCGTTGGAGTCAATGGTGTAGGGAAAACTACTACTATCGGAAAAATTGCTAACCAATACAAGAAACTAGGAAAACGCGTTGTCCTGGGTGCGGGCGATACTTTCCGAGCTGCTGCGGTAGATCAATTGAAAATCTGGGCAGATAGATCCGAAGCACACTTTTATTCCAAAGGTATGAATACAGATCCAGCGGCTGTTGCTTATGAAACCGTACAGTATGCTCAAAATGCTAATATGGATGTGGCTATAATAGATACTGCTGGAAGACTTCATACCAAAACACAACTTATGGACGAGCTTACCAAAATTAAGCGTTCTATCGATAAGAAATATGAAGGCGCACCACATGAGGTACTTTTAGTTTTGGATGCTACTACAGGGCAAAACGCAATCGAACAGGCAAAACATTTTACCGCAGCCACCAATGTCACAGCAATCGCACTTACCAAATTGGATGGTAGTGCCAAAGGTGGTGTAGTGCTAGGAATTTCTGACCAATTCAAGATTCCTATTAAATATATCGGTGTAGGTGAAGGAATGGAACAATTGCAGGTTTTCAATAGAAAAGCATTTGTTGATTCATTATTTTCATAGATTCATGTCAAATTGATTAAATATTTCGTTTAATAACCAGACAAGAATAATTTCATTGCACACAGATATCATAATACCACATTTTGGGCGATTCTATCGGGTCAGATCATGTATATTTTTATGTAAGGTATTGATATTTTGCACTTTGCATGTTGCTGGCCAAAAACCAGCTGGTGTCGGATCAGGTGGCAATATACCTCAAGAAAAACTAAATCAACTCAAAAACAATCAGTACGGTACTACACAAGAAAATGAAACTGGCTTAGATAGTACGGTTTATAAGTACTTTTTCATTGACGATATTTACAAAGTGATAGAAAATGCCGACAGTCTAGCTGATATGAATTTCCTTCGTCAATATGGTTTGTCAAAAAATGGTCAATATGCCAACACTGGAAATTTTGGTTCTGCAGTACAAAATCTTATCTTTCAGCCTGAGATAAAATACGGATTTAATACTGGTTATACCCAATATCATTATTACCACATAAGGCCAGAAAACTTTAAATTCTATGAGCAAAATAGGCCAATTTCCGACCTATACTTTTCGCAAATGGGTGGACAAGACAATATCTATGTTGGCTCTGATTTTTCAAGAAACTTCACGAACGGCTTGTCATTTAGCCTCAATTACCGAAGGATCAGTCAAAAGGGATTTTACAATAGTCAGGACACAAAAAGCACTTCACTAGGACTCGGCTTGAGATATCAAAGTCCCAAAGATAGATACAATGCGATCTTGCTTTTCACCCATAATGCCAATGCTGAATCTCATTCGGGCGGCATTAAGTACGATTCACTGCTTAGCTTAGAATTTAAGCGAAATATACCCGTCATTTTGGAAAGTGCTGCTACCAGACAACAAGAGAGAAGTTTTTCAGATCGGAAGAGCGTCGTGTAGGGAAAGAGTGTCTTCGCCTGTGTAGAT
>CALFYH010000184.1 GCA_937952155.1 uncultured Saprospiraceae bacterium | reverse complement strand
GTGTGCTCTTCCGATCTACTTTGAAGAAAACTTTGAAAAAGATACCATTAATGTGGCGGGAAAAGAAATTAATAGTTTTGATGATACAGGTAAATCAATAAAATTGTTTTGCCATAAAAAGGAGTTAAACTTGGCTACAGTTTTCAGTGGTAAAGGGTATAAATATACTTTTGTATGGGAAGATAAATATCAAAATGGTATCACTGACAATTATAATGTTTTTTATAATAATCAATCTGTTGTTGGAAATGGTGTTGTTATTGATGTAAAGGTTCGATATTATGGAGATAAAGATGAAAGTCTCAAAAAATTAAAAATAGAAAAAATTGTATCATATCCGACCATGATAATTACGGATAGGAATAATAACATCCTTAAAATTCATACTGGTTTTTCAGGACCAGCAACACCAGAATATGGTGCTTTTGTTAATGAATTTAAGACTTTGGTCAATGAAGCAAAAAATACTGTCAAACATTAATAATTTTTTGAGAAATGGGTAAACCAAACAGAAAAATTGCAATGGTCACTGGTGCCACTTCAGGAATAGGACAGGCCACCGCAAAAGTATTCGCTAAAAACGGTTATAATCTAATAATTACTGGACGACGCAATGAGCGACTGGAAGCCATAAAACAAAAGTTTTCAACAAAATACGGTGTGCAGGTAGTCACTTTGTGTTTTGATATTCGTCAGCACAATGATGTGAAATATGCATGGAATATGTTGGAACCAGAATGGCAAAATGTTGATGTTTTAGTCAATAATGCAGGACTAGCCAAAGGATTTGACCCGATACATGAAGGCGATACCGACGATTGGGAAACCATGATAGATACCAACATCAAAGGCCTTTTATATATTACTCGATTGGTCAGCCCGAATATGGTAAAAAGGAAAACTGGGCATATTATAAATCTATGTTCTACGGCTGGGCACGAAGTATATCCTAATGGTAATGTGTATTCTGCAACAAAATTTGCAGTAGATGCTTTGACTAAGTCGATGCGACTTGATTTGTATAAACATGGGATCAGAGTTAGCCAAGTATCGCCTGGTCATGTTGAAGAGACAGAATTTGCATTAGTAAGATTTGATTGGGATGAAACGAAGGCTAGTATTTACGACGATTTTGTACCATTAAGAGCCAAAGATGTAGCTGATACCATCTATTACATAGCATCGCAGCCCAAACATGTTAATATTCAGCACATTCTGATGATGGGCACACAACAGGCAGGTAGTAATTTTATTGATCGCTCAGGTAGAAAAGAATAATGTGTATATTTGCCCAAATTATTTTAAAATCTACTTTTTTTAATCTAGGTTTTAGTACCTTCTAATTAATTGGTTTATAAGTACGTAATTTGCATGGAACAAAAAAGTGGTTCAGATAAAATCGGCGCATTGCCTTCTTGGGCAAAAAATGCCGTAATTTATGAAGTTAACATCAGACAATATACGGCTGAAGGAACAATAAATGCATTCCAGGAGCATTTGCCTAGGCTCCGTGATATGGGAATTGATGTTTTGTGGCTGATGCCAATTTTTCCTATAAGTGTTGTAAAGCGAAAGGGTAGCATGGGTAGCTATTACGCCGTATCTGATTACAAAGCGATTAATCCACAAATAGGCAATTCTAAAGATTTCAAAAAACTCGTGGAAGAATCCCATCGACTTGGCATGAAGATTATCCTTGACTGGGTACCGAATCATACTGGTTGGGATCATCATTGGATAGTAGAACATCCTGATTATTACACTAAAGATAAAAATGGTAATATCACAGATCCAATGGACGGCAGCGGTAAATCCATGGGTTGGGATGATGTTGCTGATTTGAATTATAGTAATCTGGCAATGCAGGCAGATATGATCAGCGAAATGAAATATTGGGTAGAAAAATTCGATATTGACGGATTTCGACAGGACATGGCGCTGCTTATACCTATGGAATTTTGGACAGAAGCAAACAAACAATTGAGATCCATCAAAAATGATTTGTTTCTACTGGCCGAGTCTGAATTGCCCGAACATGTTAATTCAGGAAGCTTTCATGCTATTTACAGTTGGTCACTCCACTATATTCTCAATGAAATAGCTGTAGGAAGACAAAGTATCAAAGATATCGACCATTGGTACGCAACAGTAAAAAGTCGGCTTCATAAAGGTAGTTATTTGCTATTCACATCCAATCATGATGAAAATTCATGGTCGGGATCAGAAATAGAACGTATGGGCGAAGCGCACAAAGCATTTGCAGTATTAGTCAATACCATGGATGGAATTTCACTCTTGTATAGTGGGCAAGAAGAACCAATGGCGCATAGATTGAAGTTTTTTGATAAGGATGAAATTGGGTTTAGGAATTATGCCTACGCGCCATTTTATACCAAGTTGCATAAGCTGAAACATGAAAATCCGGCACTTTGGAATAATGAATATGGTGGTCAGCTTACGCGAATACTACCTCATGATCATATTTATGCATTCAGAAGGGAAAATGGCCCTAATCGCGTCACTGTTTTGATAAACCTTTCTAAACAAAGACAAGAAATAACTTTGGATACTGACATTTCTGGTAGTGAAGTATTTTCAGGCAAATTTGTCCATTATAGAACTAGCGATGTACTGCCACTGAAACCGTGGGAATATATGGTTGTAATCCATTCTTGATGTTTTATATTTTGATTTCAAATATTTCTCAAATACAAAAATGAAAAAGCCATTATTATCAACCGCATCTATCTGGAATATGAGTGTTGGGTTTTTAGGAATCCAGGCTGGTTTTGCACTTCAAAATGCAAATGCTTCTAGAATCCTCCAAAATCTAGGCGCTGATACTCACCAATTAGGTTGGTTTTGGCTGGTCGCACCTATAACGGGTATGATTGTTCAACCGTTAATTGGCCATTATAGTGATCGGACGTGGACAAGTTTAGGTAGGAGAAAGCCTTACTTTTTGACTGGTGCTATCATGGCTGCAATCGGGCTCATTCTTATGCCAAATGCAGCTTTGTTTACAGCATTTTTGCCGGCATTGTGGGTTGGCGCTGGTATGCTGATGATCATGGATGCCTCATTTAATGTTGCAATGGAGCCATTCAGGGCCTTGGTTGCAGACAAACTAGGGACTGATCAACGTACCGCTGGATTTGCTATTCAGACTGGTTTAATTGGTATTGGTGCCGTGATAGGATCTTGGTTGCCTACCATTTTGACAGATTGGTTTGGCGTGTCAGGTACAGCTGTCGATGGTGGCGTACCTTCAAATGTAATATGGTCATTTTTTATAGGAGCTATCATTTTGCTTGGTGCGATTTTGTGGACGATATTTACTACATCAGAATATTCTCCAGAAGAGCTTTCAAAATTTGAAGAAAATGAAGAATCAAGTAACACAGTGTCAAGCCAAAACGTGCTTTCTTCAATCGTAACAGATTTCATGAATATGCCCAAAACCATGATCCAGCTAAGCATAGTGCAATTTTGTTCTTGGTTCGCTTTGTTTGGTATGTGGGTTTATAGTACGCCCGCTATTGCCGAACATGTTTATGGTTTGGCTGCAAATGATACCAAATCACCATTGTTTCAGCAAGCTGGCGATAAAGTGGGTTTTATTTTTGGAATATACAATTTAGTAGCTACAGGTTTTGCCTTTGCTTTGCCATTTATAGCAAAAAAGATCGGTCGAAAATATACCCATGCATTATCATTGGTTGCTGGTGGTATCGGGCTCATTTCTATTTGGTATATTAGTGATCCTAATATGTTGATTTTTCCAATGATCGGTGTTGGTATTGCGTGGGCAAGTATTTTGGCTATGCCTTATGCTATGCTTGCTGGCTCAATTCCAGCACATAAAATGGGGATTTATATGGGCATTTTTAATTTTTTCATCACAATACCACAAATAGTCAATGGACTCGTGAGTGGCCCTATGATAAAGTATATGTATGGTAATCATGCTATCTATGCCATAATGGTGGCTGGTGGATTTATGATTTTGGGTGCAATAGCTGCTATTTTTGTAAAAGATACCGATGATTTAGCACTAAAATCTTGATTTTATAAGTAAAAATATTGAATTTGGTCAACAAACATGTAGAACTCATAGCGGCATCACTGGGTATTAATCTTCACTCTGTGCGTAGCACTTTGGAATTGATGGAAGATGGTGCGACAATTCCCTTTATAGCAAGATATCGAAAAGAAAAAACTGGTAGTTTGGATGAAGTACAACTGGCCGATATCCAGAAACAAGCAAAAAAACTGGTCGAACTTGACGCAAGGAAGGAGACTATCTTGTCATCTATAGAAGAACAAGGCAAACTTACACCCGAATTAAGAGCAAAAATCTTGGCATCTTATGATTCAAATGAGATCGAAGATTTGTATTTGCCATTCAAACGTAAGAAAAAAACAAAGGCTGATGTCGCAAGGGAAAATGGCTTGGAACCATTGGCAAAACTTATAATGAGCCAGAGAAATAATGACATTTTCAAAGCTGCTGGTAAGTATATCTCGGACAAAGTTCCAACTGAAGGAGCAGCTATTGAAGGTGCAAAAGACATCATAGCCGAATGGATAAATGAAGATCAGGATATCCGAGAAAGAATCCGTGTATCCCTTAGAAAATTTGCCACTATTCAGTCCAAAGTTGTTCCAAAAAAGAAAGAAGAAGCGGAAAAGTTTCAGGATTATTTTGATTTTCAAGAACAATTAGCCAGATGTCCTTCCCATCGTTTTTTAGCCATGATGAGAGGTGATAATGAATCTGTACTGAGTATTTCGCTTTTGAATGATGATGAACGGACACTTGAGATGATCGAGCGCAAGTATATTCGTTCGAAAGAAGAAGAGGCAGAGTACATTAGAGAAGCCATTGAAGACAGCTATAAACGTTTGATTTTTCCGGCATTAGAGACGCAGATTCTCAATGAATTTAAGGAAAAGGCAGATGAAGAGGCGATACGCGTATTCGGTGAAAACTTAAGACAATTATTACTTACAGCTCCATTGGGACAAAAAGCGGTTATGGCTATTGATCCTGGTTTTCGTACTGGTTGCAAAGTAGTTTGTCTGGATAACAATGGTGACTTTTTGGAATATGTTACCATCTTTCCGCATCCACCACAAAATCAAGTTTCCGAAACCAAAGAAATTATTAAAAATCTTGCTAACAAGCATCAAATTAAAGCCATTGCCATCGGTAATGGTACGGCTTCAAGAGAAACTCAAGTCTTGGTAGAAGCAATCAATTTTGCTGAAAAAACCGATATCTACATGGTGAATGAAAGTGGTGCGTCCATATATTCGGCATCAGATGTAGCGCGAGAAGAATTTCCAGACAAAGATATTACAGTGCGTGGTGCTATTTCCATCGGCCGCAGACTCATGGATCCATTGGCTGAATTGGTTAAAATTGATGCAAAATCTATCGGAGTAGGGCAGTACCAGCACGATGTCCACCAAGGTAAACTGAAGGAAAACCTAGACATGACAGTGGTGAGTTGTGTCAATAAAATCGGAGTAAATATCAATACTGCAAGCCATCATATCTTGACATATATTGCAGGTCTTGGCCCAGCACTTGCTAAAAACATCGTCAATTACCGACGGTCAAATGGTGATTTCAAAGCAATAAAGGAATTGAATAAAGTGCCTAGGCTTGGAGATAAGGCTTTCGAGCAAGCAGCAGGATTTTTGCGTATAAGAGATGGTATCAATCCACTAGACAATACAGGTGTGCATCCTGAGTCTTATCCGATTGTAACAAATATGGCTGCCAAAAATGGGATGACGGTAAGTCAATTTATAGCTGATGAACAGGCCAGAAAAAGTATAAATCTTCAAGATTTAGTTACCGAAAGCGTAGGATTGCCCACATTAAAGGATATCATGAAGGAGCTGGACAAACCAGGCGTTGATCCACGTGGAGAAGCTGTCTCCTTTGCATTTGATGAACGTATCAAACGGATCGAAGATGTGATGGAAGGAATGACTATACCAGGTATTGTTACTAATCTTACCAATTTTGGTGCTTTCGTAGATATTGGTGCCAAACAAGATGCCTTGTTGCATATTTCTCAAATCACCCGCAAATATATAAGTAGTCCTGCTGAAGTATTGAGACTTGGGCAGGAAGTAACTGTCACTGTTATACAGGTTGATGTATCCCGAAAAAGAATCAATCTTACAATGTTATTTAATGCTGAAAATCCAAAAAAATAACTTATTTTGCATACACAAACATTATTTGGAATGATAAGTAAGCAAAGTGTAGGTGCGTTGTTTATGACAATTATTTTGGTTTGGGGCATAGGTTGCAAACAAGAAAAGTCTTATCCCGTCACAATAGAAACCAGTAAAGTTGAATTAAAAGATACAACCAAATTTGACTTAAGTTATTTTCAGAAAACGGCTGATGGCGCATATATTTTGCCATGGAAACTACTGATGGGTGTAAAGTTTGAAAAGAAATACGATCAAAAAATGGCAATGGATGTGGAACTGCCAATATTTAGTGATACGATTAAGTCGCTCAATGGACAGAAGGTCGAAGTGGAAGGGTTTTACATACCAGTCAGTGAGACAGGTGATGATAATATTGTGATCTTATCGGCATTTCCATTTGCCCAATGTTTTTTTTGTGGTAAAGCTGGTGTAGAATCCATTGTGGACATCCTTTCTCCCAAAAAAATACCACAGATGAAACTGGATTCAAAACTAAAATTTCAAGGTAAACTCAAATTAAATAGAGACAATTTTGATTATCTAATTTATGTGCTTGAGGAAGCTGAGTTGGTAGAAAAATGACTCAAACCGAAATGCAAATGTGTGGATTTAGTATGGCACATAGATAGTAATTCTTAAGCAAAATAAACTTCCACACCAACTGAAAAAATAGCGCATTTTACATTAACTGTATCATCAGTTACAATAATCTTTGGGAGAATTTGTACTTTTGTTGCCAATTTATCTTTTGTAAAATCAATATGAATATCCTGAATCAAAAGATTGGTATCTTAGGCGGCGGACAATTGGGCAAGATGTTACTTCAAGCTGGAAGCATTTTGGATTTTGACATTAGGATTTTGGAGAATAATTTTGATTGTCCAGCTGCTAAACAAACTTCTCAATTTTACAAAGGTAATATTACTGATTTCCAAGATGTTGTAGCATTTGGCAAAGATTGTGATATTGTTACTATAGAAATAGAACATGTCAATTTACAGGCCTTAGCTCATTTAGAAAGCTTAGGTAAAAAAGTATATCCATCTTCATCTTCATTAGGAATTATTAAGGATAAAGGAAATCAAAAGACATTTTATCAGACGAATAATTTACCAACTTCAAAGTTTAAACTTTTTGGTGAAGCTTCAGAAATTGTTGAAGCCTTAAGGAATGAAGAATTAAGCTTGCCTTTTGTACAAAAATCAAGGACGGAAGGATATGACGGTAAAGGTGTTCAGGTTATTAATACAATGGATGACATCCACAAACTGTTCGATACACCTAGTGTTGTAGAGGATTTGGTCAATATAGATAAAGAAATAGCCGTCATTATCGCTAGAAGGCCAAGTGGTCAGATAGTTTCTTTTCCGCCTGTAGAGATGCATTTTCACAAGGAAGCCAACTTAGTCGATTATTTGTTTTCGCCTTCATCTTTGACACAAGCTCATGAAGAAGAAGCCACAAAACTTGCTAAAACGATTGGTGAAAAACTAGAGATTATCGGGCTTTTGGCCGTAGAGTTATTTTTGACTAAAAGTGGCGAAATCCTTATCAATGAAATCGCACCGAGACCACATAATTCGGGACACCATACTATCGAAGCATGCAATATTTCCCAATACGAGATGCATTTGAGGGCGCTTTGTGATTTGCCACTATTAAGCCCTAAGCTTACCAAATCTGCCGTAATGCTTAATATCTTGGGTTCACCTGGATATATCGGACCTGTTATTTATGAAGGTTTGGAAGAATGCCTTGCAATGGATGGTGTACATGTGCATATTTATGGCAAAAAGGAAACAAAACCTTTTAGGAAACTAGGTCACGTTAGTATCACTTCCGCGTATGTTCAAGATGCAATAACCAAAGCACAATTTGTAAAATCAACCTTAAAAGCAATATCGTAATATGTCCAATATCCGAGTTAGTATTATTATGGGGTCAGATTCTGACTTGCCCGTTATGCAGGAAGCAGCCAATATGTTGACCTATTTTGGCGTCGCTTACGAAATGACGATTGTCTCTGCCCATAGGACTCCTGATCGGATGTTTGAATTTGCAAAAAATGCGCATACAAGAGGCATCCGAGTTGTGATAGCTGGAGCTGGTGGTGCAGCGCATCTGCCAGGTATGGTAGCTTCTTTGTCGCCGTTACCAGTTATTGGAGTACCCATCAAATCATCCAATTCTATTGATGGATGGGATTCTGTATTGTCGATTTTGCAGATGCCTGGCGGAATACCAGTGGCTACTGTCGCCCTGAACGGTGCAAAAAATGCAGGAATTTTGGCTACATCGATTCTAGCCTCCAGCGATGAAGAATTATTTCAAAAAATGATCGATTATAAAGAAAAATTGAAAAATGAAGTGCTTTTGAAAGTTGAAAGAATGAAAAACTAAATATTTGTTTCTATAATATATAATCAACAGTTAATTAGGAATGTATGTCTAAAAGAAATTTTATTATTAATGCATTTATGCAAAAATGTCCTAGATGTCAGGAAGGAGATCTTTTCGTGAGGCCTTTTGAAATATCGAAGCCAGTAAATATGCCTGAAAAATGCCCTGTTTGTAATCAAAAATATGAGCCAGAACCTGGATTTTACTACGGATCAATGTTTCTTTCTTATATATTTTCGGCTTTTTTCTTTTTAGGAATTATTGGGTTATGCTTAATTGTTTTCAAAATGAGTCTCAATGCAGCTATGGCTATTTTATTGGTAACTGCAGCCCTGACATACTTGTTTTTCCTTCGAATGTCAAGGGCTATTTGGATTAATCTTATGATCAAATATGATCCCAAGGCCAAAGAATCTAAAGAAGTAAAATCTTTTGGCTATTAAATTTTAATAAAGATTCTTTGGTAAATAGATTTAACAGACTTACGTCAAAAGAGTGGCTTCCATTTCAGAAATCATGGTTCAAATACGAATCTGATACTAAGTTATATTCTGACAACCTCAGATTTTTTTGTAAGGCTGATCCATCTGAAGAAAAGGTACTTTATTTTGGTCGAAATCTTGACTTAATCAACACCATTGGTAATGATCTGGAAATAGTTGTCACGGCTGAAGACCAATACGATGGCCCTTTGCAATTTGTGTTGATTGATTTACGTGAGACTATCCAAGAAATAACTGATTTATCTGAATATTTGGTTCTTCGTGATAGGCTTATCAAGCTTTTGGAAAAGGTATTCAACCAATTGATTCATCGGCGATTTGTTAGCATTTTGATGCCTAATGTTCAGTTGGAAAACCAATATCTCCCATTAGCTTGGGATATGGCATTGCAGGTTTCAAGCATTTACAGCCTTAAAGATGAGAAAATAGGTTGTACAAATTTTAGTGATGCAATCCAAGGCGGATCTGATCGCAAAGATGTATTTTATGCTTTATATTTTAGGAAAGACGAAAATTCATCGGGCGTTTATAGTGAGAATATCCATAATTTACTAACCATATCTCAAGATCGGAAAATCGATTTGCAACATGTGGCTACTGGTCAAGTACCCGCATGGTTTATACTCAAACCAGCTCCGAGGAAGAAAAATGAAATCCTTCATCCAGCCAAGTATCCTGAAGAATTGGTTTTGATGTTTATTGAAAAATTTACTGAAAAGAACGATAATGTTTTGGATCCTATGTCAGGTACCGGTAGTACTCAAGTGGCTTCGCTCAAGTCAGGTAGAAATGCATACGGAACGGAACTCAGCAGTTACTTTGCCGAGATTGCTACCAAAAGATGTTCCGAACTGATCGATCCTCAGGCACCAGAGTTATTTGCTAATAAGGTGGCCAATAATTTTGCTATTTTGAATAAAGATGCCAGACTAATAAGTTCTGCTGACTTTCCTGAAATAGACTATATGATTACTTCACCACCATATTGGGATATGCTCAATATGAAAGGTGCTGAAAATCAGGCAAAAAGAATAGAAAAAGGATTACAAACCAATTATTCAGAAAGTGATGACGATTTGGGGAATATTTCTGATTATAATTATTTTTTAAATGATTTGATTGAAGTATATTTCAATTTATTGAATTGTATGAAGCCAGGAAGTTTTCTTACCATCGTCGTAAAAAACATCAAGAAGAAAGGTAGAAACTATCCATTTGCCTGGGATTTGGCTTCAGGTTTGATGCAAAAAGTACATATATTGCCAGAAGTATTTTGGTGTCAAGATGATATCAATCTCGCGCCTTATGGATATGGTAATACATTTGTCAGCAATACTTTTCATCAATATTGTCTTACTTTCCAAAAGCCCAATTAGAAACATCTGCACATAAAAAAAGCCTTCCGAAAATTTCCGAAAGGCTTTTTAAACTTATAAAAGACGACTATTAGTTAGTACCTTCTTTTTTAGCACATGATTTTGCACCATCTTTTTTGCAACATCCTTTGCCTTCAGATTTTCCTGCACATGCTTTTGTTTCTACCTTATTACCAGCTTCATCTTTTTCCATTGAAGCAGAAGCAACTTTAGTAAAAGCTTTTTTGTCAGCATCAAATTTCACTTCTTCCCAGCTTACTTTACCAGAAGTAGCGCAAACAGATTTTTCGTAATAAGAAGTAGCACCAGAAATCTCACAAGTTCTTTTAGTGATGTTTCCATTAGACGCTGCAACTGCTGCATCAGCTTCCATAACTACACTAGCTACTTTTGTATCGTCAGATTTAGAAACAGCAGCCGTCTTTTTAGATGCGCAACATGCTTTTCCTGAACCAGCAGCTTTACTACATGCCTGTGCATTTGCTGAAAAAGATGCTACTAAAACAAAAGAAAATAACAAAAACAAACTCTTCATGATTTAAAAATTTTTACGTAAGTGATTCAAAACTATAATTATATTGTAAAGGTAAAACGAATTTTTTATATAAATATTTTTTTTAAAGAATTTATCAATTTTTTAACTTTTAAACTTCGTCAAAATATTAAATACCACGTTCTTAAGTATGTTATTTATTTTTGTGTGAATGATATTCCAAATATATTTTTGGCTTGAAACATATATTATAATCTGAAAAAATTGTAATTTTGCGCCCTTATGAAGTTTTACCATTTATTTTTATTCGTTTTATTGGTTTTTTTGGCGTCTTGTAAGTCAGAATTTGAAGCTTTACGTTCTAGTAATAACCCTGAAAAAGTGTATAAAGCAGCCAATAAGTATTACGCTGATAAGCAGTATGACCGAGCAATAGCTTTGTACGACATTGTTATTCAGTATTTTAGAGGAAGGCAAGAAGCAGAAGACTTGTTTTATAAGTATGCTTACGCACATTACTATCAAGGTGATTATATTTTGGCATCCACTTATTTTAAAAATTATTCAGGTACTTTTGCCAATAGTCAGAATAAAATGGATGCAGATTACATGTCAGCATATTCTAATTATAAATTATCTCCAAATTATAAATTAGATCAGACATATACTGCTAAAGCTATTGAAGGGTTTGAGCAATTTGTAAATTTATACCCAAATACTGAGAAGGCGACCGAAGCCAATAATATGATCGACGAGATGAGACGAAAGTTGGAGATAAAGTCTTTTTCCCAAGGTGAATTATATTACAAAATTGGTGAATATCAAGCTGCGGTTACATCTTTTCAAAATACCCTTAAAGACTTTCCCGAATCTAAGAATACTGAAGAAATTAGGTACCTTATTTTGAAATCAAGTTTTATCTTGGCTCAGAATAGTATATATCAAAAACAAATCGAAAGATATAATGAAACTTTGGTTCATTACAATACTTTTATAAAAAAACATCCAAATTCGAAATATACCAAGGATGTTAACAATATTCACAAAGAAACATTATCAGAGTTAAAAAAATTAAAGGCATGACCACAGATATTAAATCTAAAGTTCAAGGTTTGGATCCGCATATCAAAGCTAGAGATATCAAATCTATTTCTGCACAGACTTCCAATATATATGAGTCTATTGCTGTGATTACACGTAGGGCAGAGCAGATTGCGGTCGAAATTAAAAATGAGTTACACGGTAAACTTGATGAGTTTGCAAGTACTTCTGAAACTATTGAAGAAATATTGGAAAATAAGGAGCAGATAGAAATCAGCAAGTTTTACGAAAGATTGCCTAATCCTGCGATTATCGCAACTGAAGAATTTTTGAAAAACGATCTTCAGTTCGAATATAGAGAACCAAAAGTCCATCACGAAGAATGATGATCCTGTTGGATATTTGATGCTTCAGGGAAAAAAAATATTGCTTGGAATCACAGGAAGCATAGCTGCTTATAAGGCTGCCATCTTGGTTCGACTTCTTGTTAAAGCAAGATGCGAAGTGCAGGTTGTGATGACCGAGTCCGCTACTAGATTTATATCGCCACTCACTCTATCGACATTATCTGGAAAGCCTGTACTTATTGATTGGGAAAAATCAGGTACATGGACAAATCATGTAGAAGCTGGATTATGGGCAGATCTTATGGTGATTGCACCTTGTTCAGCTAATACTTTGGCAGGTATGGCGCATGGTTTTGGCCATAATTTGCTTTTGGGATGCTATCTTTCTGCAAAGTGTCCAATCATGATTGCTCCAGCTATGGATCTAGACATGTGGAGACACCCAGCTGTAAAGAACAATGTAAAATTATTGAAAACATATGGCAACCAAATAATTCCCGTAGGTAATGGTTTTTTAGCTAGTGGTCTTGAAGGAGATGGTAGAATGGCCGAACCCGAAGAAATTCTTTCCCAAATTCAGCAATTTTTTAATGAAAAAACAGATTTGCTCAATAGAGATATTCTGATCACTGCTGGCCCAACTTATGAAGCCTTGGATCCTGTACGATTTATTGGAAATCATAGTAGTGGCAAAATGGGATTGGAAATTGCAAAGAACTGTAGCGCACGAGGCGCAAATGTAACTTTAATCTTGGGGCCTACGAGTCTGATTGTAGAAGATACAGAAATTAAAGTAATAAAGATTCAATCTGCAGAGGAGATGTATAATGCTGTAAATCAATATTTTGATCAAAATGATGTTGTAATATTTGCAGCGGCAGTAGCAGATTATCGCCCATCAGAAATATCGCCAATAAAAATTAAGAAACAAGACTCTGACTTAACCATTAAATTAATCAAGACTAAGGATATTGCTGGATCATTTGGCGCTAAAAAATCAGAAAATCAGATTTTGGTGGGATTCGCTTTAGAGACAAATGATGAAATTTCAAACGCAAGTACAAAACTACACAAGAAAAACCTCGATTTTATCGTTTTAAATTCATTGGCTGATCATGGTGCTGGTTTTAAGCACGATACCAACAAGGTGACAATTATTGATAACCAAGGAAAAAAAGTAGAATTTCCTTTGAAATCAAAAAAAGAAGTTGCCACAGATATTATTGATTTTTTAGTTTCAAAAATTAAAATGGATGTATAAAATACTATTAGGTTTTGTATTTGTTTTGTTGACAATAACATTAGGGAAATCGCAGGAATTAAATTTTAGAGTAAGCGTTCAGACCTTAGCATCTATTAATTCTGTCAATTTGGATCCTTCTTATTTTAAAGGCATGGAGAAGAAAATGAGCGAATTGATCAATAATACAAAATGGACCAATGATGATTATCTTGAATCTGAAAAAATTCGCGGTAGTCTAGTTATGACCATTACAGAATTGTCTCAAGGAAGTGCTTTTAAAGCTGAAATAATACTTCAAACAGAGAGACCTACTTTTAATTCAACATACATTTCGCCAATAATAAATCTTCTCGACAAGAATGTAAGCTTTACGTATAATGAATTGTTGCCTTTGAATAAAACTTCCAATACATTCTATGACAATCTGTCATCTATTTTGAGCTATTATGCTTACATATCATTGGGTATGGATTATGATTCTTTCAGTGTTAATGGTGGCGACCAATTTTTTCATAAAGCTCAATAAATTGTTACTTCTCTTCCATCAAATATCATTGGAGATGAAGGCTGGAGAAATGATGGTGGTGGACGCAGAAATAGGTATTGGCTCATGGAAAATTTGTTGAGTCCTCGTATGAGACAATTTAGACAGGCATTTTATGAGTATCACCGACTCAGCCTTGATAACATGTATAGTGAGCAAGATAAGAGTCGTTTTGTAATGTTAAGCGCATTAACTTCAATGGGGCAAGCCAATTTGGAGTATTCAGGTACATATTTAATTCAGATATTTGGCGATGCAAAAAAAGATGAAATTATAGAAATATTCAAGATGGGCGATCCAGGCCAAAAATCAAAGATCAAAACAATAATGACTGGTCTTGATCCGACGAAATCATCGAAATATAATGAAGCATTAAATTAATAAATAAAAGATTTGGTGATTAATATTGCAATTTTTGCTTCAGGTGGTGGTAGTAATGCTTCTGCTATTTGTGCATATTTCGAAAATCACCCTAAAATACTAGTTAGTACTATTATCACAAACAAAGCGAATGCGGGTGTTATTGAAGTGGCTGGAAAATTTAATATTTCATGCCATGTTATTAGAAAAAAGGACCTTCACGATGGTAGTTTGATTACCTTTCTCGAAAATCAAAACATAAACTTTATTATTCTAGCAGGATTTCTATTGCTGTTACCCAGTACATTTGTAAGGAAGTTTGAAAATAGGATACTGAATATTCACCCTTCGTTGTTGCCAGCTTATGGAGGTGAAGGTATGTATGGTCATTTTGTGCATGAAGCCGTCCATAAAAATAAAGAAAAAATTTCTGGTATGACCGTTCATCTCGTTAATGAAAAATACGATGATGGCCGCATTATTTTTCAAGTAGAATGTCCATTAGATGTAAATGACAAACCTGCGCAGATTGCAGAAAAAGTGTTGAAATTGGAGCACACGTACTACAGTCAAACCATAGAAAATTACCTAAATAGCTTCATCTCTTAAGGTAAAACAAATTAAATTTTGTTAAAACTGATAATGGTTATGTTAATTATTGTTAATGTAGGAATTAAGAATCCTGTAATATATTATTAATTAGTAATTTTGCATTGAATTTCAATATTATACATTCACTCCATCCCTAAATTACGAATCAATTAGAGAGGGAATTAATTCACTAAATAAAATTATTATGAGTATAATCAAAAATTATCAGTCCGCAAAAGGTACTTGCAAAGTTACATTTTCTTATCCATTGGCTGAAGGTGTAAAAGTTGTAAAAGTAATGGGAGATTTCAATGACTGGGATAGCAGTAAAGCGACAGCTATGAAAAAGTCAAAAACTGACTTCAATGCAGTTATTGAATTAAAAGCTGGAGCTATCTACGAATTCAGATATTTGCTTGATGATGCGAATTGGGACAATGACCATAATGCAGATAAATATGTTCCTTCACCTTTCACTGGTGTTAATAACAGTGTGATAGTTTTGGACGAGGTAGTATCGACTCCAAAAGTCCAAGTTAAAAAGGCAGTTGCTGTAAAGTCTCCAGTTGCAAAAACAAAGGTTGTTAAAGAGCCAGCAAAAGCAACACCAGTTGCAAAAACAGCTGAAAAAAAGGCTGCAGCACCAAAAAAGGCTGTTGAAGTAAAAGAAGTAAAGCCAGTTGCTAAAAAAGTTTCTAAAGCTACCACAGACGATTTGAAGAAAATCGAAGGTATTGGCCCTAAAATTGCTGAGTTGTTGAATAAGAAAAACATTGTCACATTTGCAGATTTGTCAAAATCTAAAGTGGAAACTTTGAAATCTATCTTGGTAGAAGCAGGATCTAAATTTCAAATGCATGACCCATCAACTTGGGCTCAACAAGCTGCTTTAGCAGCAAAAGGTAGCTGGGATGAATTGAAAAAACTTCAAGATGAATTGACAGGCGGCAAAAAGTAATTTTTGTATTATAAATATTAAAAAAGGCACTTATTCATTTGATTAAGTGCCTTTTCTTTTTGGGAAAATTTATTAAGCTCTTTTAATTTGTAACTTGATCATTTACCCAATCTCCATATGAGCTGTTTGTTTCTACTTCCCAACATAAAATTGCAGGAAGATCATACGGATGTTGAGATTCTACGGTTTCTACAAGAACTTGCCGTTTGCTTTGTAATGTTTTAATTATGGCTATCCATTCGTTTTCATGTTGGTAGTCACCATTCCAACTATAAATACTCTCTGATGTAACAATATTGGCACAAGCTATCAATTTATTTTCTAGCAAGTGCGCTACCACTTTTTGAGCAGACTCATTAGTTGGGAAAGGTACATAGCACATGATGATTTTTATCACAAAGCCAGTATTTCTGCCATTTTAACTAGATCCTTATTTAGATGTTTTGTTTTGGTGATGGCATCATGAAACGGCGTAAATGTGATTTTGTCATTGATGATGCCTAAGGCTACACCACCTTCACCTCTGATAAGTGCTTTGACGGCTGAGTGTCCCATTCTACTAGCCAAAACACGATCCATTGCAGTAGGTGAGCCTCCTCGTTGTAAATGACCTATAATGGTGACTTTGATGTCAAATTCAGGATTTCGCTCTTTTATTTGACGCGCTATTTCAGTTGCATCTCCATTTGTGTTTCCTTCAGCAACTATGACCAAATTGAACAATTTTTTTCGTTTTACAGACTTCTTGAGTACATCAGACAACTCGTCGATAGTGGTCTCTGTTTCAGGAAGGAATATAGCACCAGCTCCACTTCCTATACCTGTATGGAGTGCAATAAATCCTGCATGGCGACCCATCACTTCGACAAAAAAGAGTCGATTGTGTGAGTCGGCTGTATCTCTGATCTTGTCCACAGCTTCTATAGATGTATTGATTGCTGTATCAAAACCAATGGTATAATCAGTGCCGAAGATATCATTATCTATGGTTCCTGGAAGCCCTACAAATGGTATTTTGTATTCTTTCATAAAAATTTCAGCACCCGTGTAAGTTCCATTACCACCGATTGCAACAACACCGTCTATATCATTGGCTATTAAGCTTTCGTAAGCTTGCTTTCGTCCTTCGGGAGTACGGAACGCCTCACTTCTAGCGGTTTTTAGTATTGTGCCTCCACGTTGGATGATATTAGCTACATCGCCGACTTCCAGTCTTTTAATATCACCATTAACCATACCATCGTAACCTCTGTATATCCCATACACGTGAAGGTCGTGGTAAACCGCCGTCCTCACTACTGCTCTAATTGCTGCATTCATACCTGGAGCATCTCCACCTGATGTAAAAACTGCAATCCTTTTTACTGAACTCATTGATAATTTTGTTTGAAATGAAATTCTATGAGTGCAAAAATAGGTTTTTGTATGATTTTATCAGCAAAGATTCCAAAATCTTTTAATGATTCCGTAAGGTAGGATTTATAATTATACGCAATAGATCCTACAAAATGGACAGGAAGCGCTTTGTACTGATTTGATAAAGGTGAGAGTCTATAGAGTATGAATTGAGAAAAAACGTGATTTAAAACTTCTTTTTTCCATGATTCATCTGCTTGTTCGAGCCACTTGGCAAAAGATGCAATGTAGCCACTTCCTTTATTTTTACGATACACTTGTTCAATCACTTCTAGCCTAGTTATTTGAAAATTTGATTCAAATGAATCAGCCACTTGCTTCGGCATTTTCCTACAAAAGTAGCTTCTTAATATTTCTTTGCCAATATGTGATCCACTTCCTTCATCACCCAAAATATATCCCAACGAAGGAATATTATCTACAATCGAATTACCGTCAAAAATACAAGAATTGGAGCCTGTACCCAAAATGGACACTATACCCCAATTATTGCCACAACAAGCTCTAGCTGCAGCCACCAAGTCGCTTTCAACGAAAATTTCTCCTTGAGCACCCAAAGTTTGTAACCACTTTATAATTCTATTTCTGGATTCATCATGTATAACACCTGCGGCGTAGAAATAAATTTTGTCGGCTTTTATAATAATTGAAATTAATGTTTGCTCCTTTGAGATATCGGGCAGTTGATCTTGAGTAGAAGGATTAATACCCTGAGTTGTGTACATATTGGTATGACCATCTGGCAATATTTCCACCCAGTCCGCTTTGGAAGATCCACTATCTACTAATAAGATCATTATTATTAATTTTGGTTGTACTTTCGAACAAGATCGGAAGA